>DASZML010000229.1:0-14048 GCA_035551875.1 Rhizomicrobium sp. | reverse complement strand
GCTTTCTCCCCATGTGCTGCGCCACGCCTTCGCGACGCATCTCGTCGAGGGCGGAGCGGATCTTCGCAGCGTGCAGATGATGCTCGGCCACGCCGATATTGGGACTACGCAAATCTACACACATGTCGCGGGAGATCGCCTTCGCGCGACGGTGCAGTCAGCACATCCGCTGGCGCGCAAGGCGGACAAATCGCGTGGTTGACGGGCAGAGCCTCAACAGCCAGCCTTCGCGCGTATTTGCTGGAGCATTCCCGTGAGCTTTACGCCTATCGAGCGGCGCACGCCGCCGCGCCTCTACCGCTCGAAATTGTTTGTGCCCGGTTCGCAGACGAAATTCTTTGAAAAGGCTGCGGCTGGTCCAGCAGATGTGATCTGTCTCGATCTCGAAGATGCCGTCGCGCCATCTGACAAAGACAAGGCGCGAGACAACATCGTTGCTGCATTGAATGACGTCAGTTGGGGCGGCAAGTTGATGACGGTGCGTATCAACGGCCTCGACACAAATTTCTGCTACCGCGACGTACTCGCGCTGGTGGAGAAGGGCGGCGAGCGGCTCGATGCAATCATGGTGCCCAAGGTCGGCACCGGCGCAGACCTCTATGCCATCGACATGCTCATCACGCAGGCATCGAGCTTTGTTGGTCGCAAAAAGAAGATCGGTCTTGAGGTCATCATCGAAAGTGCGATGGGCCTCGGCAACATCGACGAGATCTGTCGCGCATCGAAACGTCTTGAAACTCTGCATTTCGGCGCGGCAGATTATGCGGCGTCTCAGGGAATGCGCACGACGAACATCGGCGGCGGCAATGCCGATTATGCGATGCTCACCGATCAAGCGCCTGGCAGGGCGCGCGACAAGCACTGGAACGATCTGTGGCACTTTCCGCTGTTCCGCATGTGCCAGGCTGCGCGCGCGCATGGCATAGTACCGATCGACGGTCCGTTCGGCGACTATTCCGATCCAGACGGTTTTCGCGTGCAGGCCAACCGCACGGCGATCCTCGGCTGCGAAGGCAAATGGGCGATCCATCCCAGTCAGGTCGCGCTCGCCAACGAGATCTACACACCGCCGGAAAAAGAAGTGAAACGGGCTGAAGCGATTCTCGAAGCAATGAAGGAAGCGCAGCGCACTGGCTTTGGCGCTGTCGCTTTGAATGGTGTGCTGGTGGATGCCGCATCGATCCGCCAGGCGCACGTCATTGTCGAGCAGATGGCGATGGTTCGCGAACGGACGGCGTGAGCGAAGCGATCAGCCGTTTCAACTTGTCTGGATTTCGCACGCCATAGAGCGCGGTGATGACATTGCCGTCGGTTTCGATGGCAAAAACACCCAGCATCTCATCGCCATCTCGCAAGATCAGCGCCGGCCTGCCATTGATCGTCGTCATCGACGTGTCGAGATCCGCTTCGCTATAAAACTTTCGATTTAACCCAAGCAGGAAGCGCGCGATCTTGTCAGGGCCATTGATCGGGTTCAACGCTGCGGCCACGCGCCCGCCACCATCCGTGTAAGCAATCGCATCCGGTGCCATCAACGCAGCAAGCTGTTTTTCATCCGAGGTCGCGGCGGCTTTCGCGAAACGCATAAGTAGATCGCGGTGCGCGTCTTGGGAAACCGTAAAGCGCGGGCGATCTGTCTTGACCCGGTCTCGTGCGCGGCTGACGAGTTTGCGGCATGCTGTTTCATTCTTGCCGAGCGTGGCCGCGATCTCCGCATAGTCGCAATCGAACGCGTCGTGGAGGATCAGCGCGGCGCGTTCCTCCGGCGAAAGGCGTTCGAGGACATGCATCAACGCTAGCGAAAGATCGCTGGCCAGCTCGGCGTGTGCTGCTGGTCCATCGGATGCAAAGCCGCGCAAATCATCCGGCAGCAATGGCTCCGGCAGCCATGGACCGACATAGCTCTCCCGCCGCACACGCGCGGAGCGCAGCGCGTCGAGCGAAAGGCGAACCGTCACGGCAGATAGCCAGGCGCGAGGATCGCGAATATCTTCACCATCGGCACGACGCCACCGCAGCCACGCCTCTTGTACGATATCTTCGGCGCCCGCCATCTCGCCCAGCATCCGATAGGCGATGCTCAGCAGATGCGCGCGATGCCGTTCGAAAGTGGCGATATCTGTCATGCGGCTTTCAGCAACGGATCGACGGCGATTTCGGCGTTGCCCACGCGCACGCGCTGACACGTTTTGGCGTGTCCTAGCGCGCGTTTGAGCACGGGGTAGTTTCGCGTTGCCATCGCATGCAGCGAAACGGCGATTAGCGCTTCCTTGCCCCAAAGCGTCTCGATCTTCTCGCGCAACGCATCGAGGTTCTCCGAACCGTGAAGCAGCGCACGGCCATAATCGAAACCAAGTTGCGCATCCGCATTGGTGGGTCTGCCTGACAGAAGTGCTTTCACGATCTCGCCATCCATGCCGGCTTCGATCGCGATGTCTGTTCCGATCTGCACACAAGGTCCGCAATCTTCAATCAAAGCGCCCGCGATACCGGCCGCCCACCATGCATTTGATGGCGCGTCGCCGCGCCAGTTTCCCGCGTTCTGCATTTTCATGAATCGCCGAAAGCCCGTGAAACTCACGTCGAGCATCTCGTGCATGTAAGTGGCGTCATATCTGTAGTGCTTCTCCATTTTGCGGATGTAACGATGCGCGAATGATTTCAGCATCACACAACTCCTTCCCGTTTGGCCCGCGTCCAAGCGAGCGCGATTCCTGCAAAACCGATGAGCATGACGCCGACGCCTTCAGACAGCGCAATGTGCGTATCGTGCGGTACGCCGTCCCTGAACCATTCGACGACGTGAAACAGCGCATGCAGCGTCGGCCAAGTGGCGCCAGCCAATGCGAAAGCGGTGGCACTAGCACCAGAGCGGAACGCCGCCATCATGCCGACGCCGCTCGCCGCGAACGCGAGGCCGATATCCACGATGAAATGGTGATTGGCTGGCCCCGTCATCGCGACGCCCGGCACGGCCGCGTACCAGGCATCCGGAGCCGCAATCATCCAAAGACCGTTAAGTAGATGGAACAGGCCCAAAAGACCCAGAAACCAGCGAATCATCATGCCCAGTCCTCTCTCATCGGCATTAAGACGGCGCAGCCTCCAAGTTTGTGACAGGCCCGGTTTTGTTGACATGCCGCAGGGTGCTTGCCACTTATGGCCCTGCAGCTTAAGGGTCCGCCCCCTTCGGACGCCTAACTGAATGACGATGCACGCATATTTAGACTTTGAACGGCCCATTGCCGAGCTCGAGGGCAAGATCGTCGAGCTGCGCAAGCTTGCCGAAGCCGACCCCAGCATGGACATCGAGGACGATGTCTCGCGGCTGCAGAGCAAGGCCGACCAGCTCATCACGGAGACCTATTCGAAGCTTTCTCCGTGGCAGAAGGCGCTTGTGGCGAGGCATCCGGCGAGGCCACACTTCTCGGACTACATCACCCACCTGATCGACGAGTTCGCGCCGCTGGCTGGCGACCGTGTATTTGGTGATGACAAAGCATTGATGGCTGGCCTCGGCCGCTTTCGTGGGCGTGCTGTCGCCGTTCTCGGCCATGAGAAGGGCAACGACACCAAGAGTCGCCTCAAGCACAATTTCGGCATGGCGATGCCGGAAGGCTATCGCAAGTCGCAACGCATTTTTGAGTTGGCGGATCGGTTCAGTCTTCCGGTGCTGTCGTTCGCGGACACGCAAGGCGCATATCCGGGCGTCGGCGGCGAAGAACGCGGGCAGGCGGAAGCGATTGCGCGCTCCACGCAAGCGAGTCTCAATCTCGGTGTGCCGTTCGTGGCGACGATTATCGGCGAAGGCATGTCGGGCGGTGCGCTCGGTATCGCCGTGGCGAACCGCGTGTTCATGCTGGAGCATTCGATCTACGCCGTGATCTCGCCAGAAGGCTGCGCATCGATTTTGTGGAAGGATCAGGGGCCGCAAAAAGTGCAGGAGGTCGCAGCCTCTATGCGCATCACCGCGCAGGATTTACTCCAACTCAAAGTCATCGACGGCATCGTGGATGAGCCACCGGGCGGAGCGCATCGCGCGCCAGAGACGACCATAAACGCAGTTGGCGACACGATTGCGCGCGCTCTGATGGAACTGGGCGATCTCTCGTCGGAAGAACTCCGCCGTCAGCGCCGCGAAAAATATCTCGCGATGGGCCGTAACCTCGCCTAAAGCGTCCGCGCAAATTTTCGGATGTCGGCGACGAGATCGTCGCCGCGTTCTAGCGCCGCGAAATGCCCGCCTTCCTGAAAATCGGTCCAATGCGTCACGTTCACATGGCGTTCGACCATGCTGCGCGGTGGAAACGGAATGAGATCGATCGGAAAGGCCGCGATGCCGACCGGCTTCTCGATGCGCGCACCGTTTGGCACGGGCGTGCCAGCATGGTCCTCCATCAAGCCGCGATACATCCACGTTGCCGTATTGAATGTGCGTGTGACGAGATAGAGTATCACATTCGTGAGCAACTGGTCTTTCGTATAGACATACTCGAAGCCGTTACGCGTATCGGACCAGCCGTGGAATTTCTCGACAATCCAGGCGCAGGCGCCCACCGGTGAATCCATCATCGCGTACGACAAGGTCTGCGGCTTGGTCGTTTGTTCGCGAAAATATGCGCCCTCCATTTCAAACAGCATCGCGGCGCGTTGTGCGTAGTCCTTTTCTTCCTGCGTTTCAGGATGCACACCGGGCGAGCGCCAGCCGAACATATTGAGATGCACTGCGCGGCTGTTGGGGCTGTCGTAGCCCATCCAGCCTGAAATCGCGCTGCCCCAATCGCCGCCTTGTGCGATGTAATCCTTGAAGCCAAGAACGTCGGTCATCAGCGCATCGAAATACTTCGCCGCTGTGCGCGGACCGATGGGGCGTTTTGGCTTGCCTGAGAATCCATAGCCCGGAAGCGACGGCACGATCACGGTGAAAGCATCCTTCAAGTCACCGCCATGCTTTTCAGGATGTGCGAGCTTGTCGATGATATGCAGAAACTCGAACACCGACCCTGGCCAGCCGTGACTCAGGATCAGTGGTTTGGGTGAAGGGCCTGAGCCGTTCTCGCGATAGAAGTGAATGTCGAGACCGTTCACATCGGCGTTGAATTGCGGGAAGCGATTGAGCGCCGCTTCTTGCTTGCGCCAATCATAATCATCGGCCCAATACGCGCAGAGTGATTGCATGAAATCGAGATTGGCGCCGTAGGCCCATGTGCCATCGAGACCTTCGCCGCGCGGCATCTCATGCCATTCGTAGGCGAGGACCTTGTCGCGAATCTTGTCGAGCGTCGATTGCGGAACATCAATCTTGAAAGGCCTGGGCGCGGACATGGCGTTCTCCGGAAATAGCTTTTCACAAATCTAGCTGTGTCTCGCCACAAAAAGAAAAGGGGCCCGAAGGCCCCTTTCCGCAACGTTCCGTATTCGCTTACTTTGCGAGTTGGACGTTCATGGAATTCACCCAGCCGGAATTGCCGAGTTCGTCCTTCACGGCCCACCAGTCGCCGTCTTTGTCGCCGCTCGGGTAAAGCGTCATGCCCGTCGACAGCGGGCGAACGACTTTCGCGTGCTTCTCGTTGCCGGGGCGATCATAGAGCGTGCCGGCGCGCGTCATCGTAATGGCTTGCGTCGGGGCTGCTGCGGAGGCACTTGAGCCGTTTGCGCCGGGCATGCCCCCCATATCGCCCACGAGCTTGGTGTACGCATCGATATAGGCGAGGGCGACAACCTGTCCGATATCGGTGCTGGTGTAGCTGGAAACGCCTACGCCGCCGTAACCGCCCCAGTCACCCCAACCGCCGCCCGCGCCCCAACCGACATCTGTTTTATTGCCGTGGCCTTGCTCTATCGGTCCGTCCTCGCTGGTGCGGACGTCAACAATCGATAACACGACATCGGCAGTCGAGCTGTGAATATTCAACCCGGCGATCACCGAGCCAAATCCGTGACCGACGAAGCCGCCCAACATGCCGCCAACATTTGTGTTGCTGGCGTTCGCGTTTTTGGACGCAATGTCGGGAACAAGAATGTAATCGGCCGCTTTTACTTGGCCGCCACCGACATTCGAGCCCTGCTGCAGCGTTCCACCGGCTGCGAGCTGGCGTTCCTGCTGCGCCATCTGGAAGCCCTTGCCGCGATCGACAAGCGTGAAGCAGCCCGATTTGCGGACGAACACTTTGATCAGAACATCAGGCGAGGCGAGATTGAGGCCGGTCCACCAATCATTGTCGGGCTCTTTTATGGCGATGGTGCCTAGATTGCGTCCGCAAGTCGGGATCTGCCCCTCTTTGCGCGCTGTTTTGTCTTCAATCGACTCGGCATGCGCGAGAACCGGCAATAACAACGCAGCAATCGACGCGCAGGTGAGCTGTTTCATCCGCATGACAAATCCTCGTATTTGAAAATCTTCCCCAAACGACCGCTTGCAAGCGGACGGCCGTTAATTGGCCGCCTGCGAAGCCTAACAAAATGGCAACAAACCGCAACCGAGCGAGATCACTCCGTGTGCGACTGCGAGATCACCACCACCCGCGCGATTTGAACCAGATGATCGGCAAAATGGTGGACAAGAAGATGAGAAACAGTCCCCATTCATAACCATACTTCCACGTATATTCCGGCATGTTGTGAAAATTCATGCCGTACATGCTGGCGATGAACGTGGGCGGGATGCCAACGACGGATGCGATCGTCAGAACTTTGAAAATATCGTTTTGCTCGGTGTTGATGAAACCCAGAACCGCATCAAGCAGGAATTGCACCTTGTTCGACAAATGAACTTCAAAATCGGACAGCGATTGCAGATCATTGCCGACGGTCTTCAGCCGTCCGCCGACACCGTCTTCCATCCAGTCCTTGGAGTTCTCCAGCGCGTAGGGCACGGCACGTTGCAGGCCAACGATGCTTTCGCGTATCTGACTGAGTCTTTCTCCGGCTTGTCCCACGGAAATCAGAATCTCACGCATACGTTTGTTCGAGCGCGCCTTGTTGTGCTGGCGCTGGCCGTCGTATCGTCTGAAGACTTTCGCAGACATATCGTTTAACGCGTTCGCGATTTCCTCAAGCATGTCGGCACCGTAGTCGACCATGCCTTCGATGATGGCGGCAAATATCTGCACGCTGTTCGTCAGCGGCTCTTTCTGCTTCTCGCATTCTTGCGCGGCCGTTTCAAAAGCACGCATCTCGGTATAGCGGACGGTAACCAGAAAATTCTTTGAAAGAACGAATCCAACCGGCGTCGGACCGTCGTCTTCGCCATGCGGGGCGACAGGCAGGCTCATTTGAATGAGGCCGTCATCGATTTGGAGGCGGCTGGAAGATTCAATTTCTTCCAACTCGCCGCGCTCGGGTATCGAAATCGAAAGTGCCGAAGCAACCGAGCGAACTTCCTCCGCTTCCGGATTGTAAAGATCGATCCAAAGCGCATCGGCCGCGTTCTTTGCGGTGTGGGGGAATAGATTGATCATGCAGAGTACCTCGAATCGGCGAGAAGAATAACGCGCGAAACTGCCGAGCGCGCCGACTCCTAAAACTTCGCCTAGATCAAACCAGCGCGCCGTGGCACTGCTTGAACTTGCGTCCCGAACCACAAGGGCAGGGTGCATTGCGCTGCACTTTGCCCCAGGTCCCCGGGTCGTTGGGATCGACTGGTCCGTCCGGGATGCGCGTCATGCGAACCGCAACGCGATCTGGCGGCAAAGGCCCCACTTCATCTTCCCCTGTAAGGGGATCGGCATGAGAGGCTCGCATCTGCGGCAACTGCGGCTGACCAAAGTCTGGTTGCTGGGCCGGATTCACAGTCAGATGCATGAGCTGACGGACGACGTCTACACGCATTTTGGCCAGCAACGCCTCGAACAGGTCAAACGCTTCCTGTTTGTATTCATTCAGTGGATCGCGCTGACCGTAGCCGCGCAGGCCGACATATTGGCGCAGATGATCGAGGTTCACGATGTGCTCGCGCCATTCGTGATCCAGCGTGTTGAGCAACACCATCTTCTCGACATAGCGCATAATGTCGGTGCCGGAGTTGACGGCACGCTCAGCCGCGCGAGCATCGACAGCCTTAAGGATACGCTCGCGAACTTCTTCGTCGGCGATGCCTTCCTCTTTCGTCCAATCGATTACCGGAAGATCGACGCCGAAAATATCCAGCACTTCCTGGTGCAATCCGGCTGCGTCCCATTGCTCGGCGTAAGCCTTCTCAGGAATGTGGCGTGAGACGAGGTCTTCCACGACTTGTTCGCGAAAATCGGCGATTTCGTCCGCCACATCGTCTGCGGCCATGATCTCGCGGCGCTGATCGAAGATCACCTTGCGCTGGTCGTTGAGCACGTTGTCGTATTTCAGGATGTTCTTGCGCTGTTCGAAGTTACGCGCTTCCACTTTCTGCTGCGCTTTTTCGAGCGCCTTGTTGACCCACGGGTGGGCGATGGCTTCACCTTTTTCGAGGCCAAGGCGTGTCAGGATCGAGTCCATGCGCTCAGAGCCGAAGATGCGCATCAGATCGTCCTGCAACGACAGAAAGAACTTGGACGCGCCGGGATCGCCCTGGCGGCCAGAACGGCCGCGCAACTGATTGTCGATACGGCGGCTTTCATGGCGCTCGGTACCTACGACATAGAGCCCGCCCGCCTTCAACGCTCGCTGCTTGTCATCAGCAACTTGCGCCTTGATCTCGGCGGCCTTTACCGCGCGTTCGCTATCGTCGAGAATCCCGCCAAGTTCAGTGGCAATTCGCATATCGGCATTGCCGCCAAGCTGAATATCGGTTCCGCGACCGGCCATATTGGTCGCAATTGTCACGGCGCCGGATACACCAGCCTGCGCAACGATGCTTGCTTCCTGTTCATGGAACCGCGCGTTGAGCACGTTGTGTCTTACTTTCCGCTTCTTAAGCAGTTCGGCGAGGTGTTCGGACTTCTCAATCGATGTTGTACCGACGAGAATTGGTTGGCCGCGGGACTGGCAGTCTTCGATCAATTTGATGATCGCGTCATTCTTCTCTTCAAGCGTGCGATAGACTTCATCATCGGAGTCGATGCGCTTCACGGCAACATTGGTTGGGACTTCAAGGACGTCGAGATTGTAGATGTCCATAAACTCGGCCGCTTCGGTCAGCGCCGTGCCCGTCATGCCCGCGAGTTTGTCGTAAAGACGGAAATAGTTCTGGAACGTGATGGACGCGAGCGTCACGTTCTCCGGTTGGATCGCAACGTCTTCCTTCGCTTCCAGTGCCTGGTGCAGACCTTCCGAATAGCGCCGGCCTTCCATCATGCGGCCGGTGAATTCATCGATGATGACGACTTTGCCGTCCTTCACGATATAATCGCGGTCTTTCTGGAACAGCTTGTGAGCCTTCAATGCCTGATTGGCATGATGGACCATGTTGATGTTCTCGATATCGTAGAGATCGCCGGTGGTCAGCAGTCCGGCTTCGCGCATCGCAACGGCCAGGCGATCGTTGCCGCTTTCCGAAAGCGTGACATTGCGCTGCTTTTCGTCGAGTTCGAAATCTTCTTTCTCAAGAACGGGGATAAGTTTATCGACGGCGCGATAAACTTCTGTCTGGTCGTCGGTCGGACCAGAAATGATCAGCGGCGTGCGCGCTTCATCGACAAGAATGGAGTCAACCTCATCAACGATCGCGAAGGAATGCCCGCGTTGTGCCATTGTTGCGGCGGAATGCTTCATATTATCGCGAAGATAATCGAAGCCGAATTCGTTGTTGGTGCCATACGTGACGTCCGCTGCGTATGCGACTTTGCGTTCCTCATCCGTCAAGCCATGCACGATGCAGCCCGTGCTCAATCCGAGGAAGCGATAGACCTGGCCCATCCATCCGGCGTCGCGCCTCGCGAGGTAGTCGTTCACGGTGACAACATGCACGCCTTCGCCGGCAAGTGCATTCAGATACACCGGAAGAGTGGCGACGAGCGTCTTACCTTCGCCGGTCTTCATCTCGGCGATGTTGCCGTAATGCAGAACCATTCCGCCCACGAGCTGCACATCGAAGTGGCGCTGGCTGAGCGTGCGCTTGGCGGCTTCGCGAACGACAGCGAACGCTTCCGGCAAAATGTCTTCAAGCGTTTCGCCCTTCGCGAGGCGCTCTTTGAAGGCGGGCGTCACCGCCTTCAACTGCTCATCGCTCATGGACTGGAAGCGCGGTTCGAGGGCGTTGATCTCCTCGACGGTCTTCCACATCGGACGCAGCTTGCGCTCGTTGGAAGAACCGAAGAATCGCGACGCAATGCTGCCTAGGCTGACCATAAAATCCTCGAACGGGCCGGAAGGCCGGAATCTCGCTGGGATAAGCCCGGCGAAAGCAAAACCAATCCCGGCAAATCGCTTTGCCGAGCTGGTCGCGGGGGAGAGATAAGAACGGCTTTCCCCCTTGTCAATTCAAGGGATTCCGGTCAAATCCGCGCCGCCCAAGGCGGGGAGTTTCATGGCGAAAAAGACGGCGGGTTCAGCGCCTCGGAAGGCTGGGCACGTGATATCGCCCCTTGCTCCTGCCAAACATCCAAGTTTGCCACCGCTGGCGGGTGTGCGCCTGGCGACGGGTGAAGCTGGTGTTCGCTACAAGAACCGGACGGATGTCCTGCTGGCCACATTCGCGCCCGGAACCCAAGCCGCGGGCGTTTTCACCAAGTCCAAGACTGCATCAGCTCCTGTAGAATGGTGCAAAGCCAATTTGAAATCGGGCGCCGCCAGAGCGCTGGTGGTGAACAGCGGCAATGCCAATGCCTTCACGGGCAAAGCTGGCATGGAGGGGGCGCAGGCCGTGGCGCGCTCGGCCGCCGCTGCTGTTGGATGCAAAGCAAGCGAAGTGATGTTGGCGTCTACGGGCGTAATTGGCGAGCCTCTTCCAGCGGATCGCATTACAAAGATTTTGGGAAAGCTCGCGGACGAAGGTTCTGCGAGCGCGTGGCGCGCTGCGGCAGACGCCATCATGACCACGGACACCTATCCAAAACTTGCCACCGCATCGGCGGAGATTGATGGCCGCAAAGTCACCATCAATGGCATCGCTAAAGGTTCCGGCATGATCGCTCCGGATATGGCGACGATGCTCTCCTTCGTTTTTACCGATGCGACGTTACCGGCCAATGTGCTGCAAGATTTGCTGTCAGCAGGCGTAAAGCCCTCGTTCAACAGCATCACTGTCGACAGTGATACTTCCACGAGCGATACGCTCATATTGTTCGCAACCGGCAAAGGTGGCAGTCATCCCGCGATCACAAAAGCGAGCGACAAGCGGCTCAACGATTTTCGTTCCAAATTGGATGGCCTGTTGCTCGATCTTGCACTTCAAGTTGTGAAGGATGGCGAAGGCGCGCAGAAACTCATCCGGATCGATGTTTCAGGTGCCGAGAACGATTCTGCAGCGCATCGTGTCGGAATGACGATCGCCAATTCACCGCTGGTGAAAACAGCAATAGCAGGTGCTGACGCAAACTGGGGCCGCATTGTCATGGCAGTCGGCAAGGCCGGCGAGAAAGCCGATCGCGACAAACTCAAGATCTCTTTTGGCGATCAGGTTGTCGCCGAGAAAGGTGAGCGCGCCGCGAAGTACAATGAAGATGCAGCGACCAAGGCCGTCTCCGGCAAGGAAGTGCAAATCGCCGTCGATCTCGGTATCGGCAAAGGCAATGCCCGGGTTTGGACCTGCGATCTCACGCATGGCTACATAGATATAAACGGCAGTTACCGCAGCTGATGTTGTTGTTTATGACAATTTGAGTGAATTTCGGATCGCGCTTCTTAAACGAACCTTAAACCGGGCTTCTCTAGCATGGCAGAACAGGCGTTCCGTCTCACTCTTGTGGTGGCGTGCGCGCTGATCGACGCCGACGGAAGAGTGCTCATCGCACAGCGTCCGCAAGGCAAGGGGATGGCAGGGCTATGGGAATTTCCCGGCGGAAAAATCGAGACTGGCGAGCGGCCAGAGGAATGTCTGATCCGAGAACTGAAGGAAGAACTCGGCATCGCGGTGAAAGAAGCGTGCTTGGCGCCGTTCACCTTCGCCTCGCACACTTACGAGACGTTTCACTTGCTGATGCCGCTGTATCTGTGCCGGCGCTGGGAGGGAACGCCGTCGCCACTGGAACACACCGCGCTCAAATGGGTGAAGCCTCGCGAGTTGCCACAGTATTCAATGCCGCCCGCCGATATTCCGCTCATTCCTATGCTGCGGGATCTTTTGTAGTTTCCTTTTTTCGCGATGAGAGCGGCGCGACGGCAATCGAATACGCGATGATCGCCATGGGCATCGCCGTTGCGGTGGTCGCGATGGTCAACACGCTCGGCAACAACGTGAAAACGGTGCTGTTCGACAAAGTTGCAACCGCGCTCGGCAGCTAATTGCGCCGCACGGGCGTGCTGTCGCCAGCACTTTGCTCGCTTGATCCTAGAACATCTGCCAGTCGCGCTCGCGCCGATCCTGGGCGTAATGCTTTTTGCTGGCTTTCGTGCGGCGCCCATCCCGTGAGATAGACGATTTCGAATGTGGCGCGAAGACGGCCATCCGCTTCGGCATACTTATGCGCGTAGTGCGAAAGACTAGCCGCCAATACATCGCGGCGAAGCGGTTTGCGTGAGCGCTGCATGAGAACGTTGGTTTCACCGGCGGAGCGCAAATCGGAAATAAGCCTATCGAATGTGCGATAGCGGATCGTTGTTCGCTCGCTATCGGCTACGGGCAACGCGAACCCGGCGCGTTGCAACAGAGCGCCCAGATCACGGACATCAGCGAAGGGCGAAACGCGCGGACTTGTCCCCCCGCGGATTTCCTCTTCGCCGCTTGCGAACACATCCCTCACTTCGCGCAATGTATCGCCACCGAACAATGCGGCCATGAAGAGACCATCGGGTTTCAGTGCGTGGCGTATCTGAATCAGTGCTCCCGGAAGATCGTTGATTGTGTGCAGAGCCAGCACGCTCGTTGCCAAATCAAACGCACCTCCTTCTGCTGCCAGAGCGTCATGTACGCCAAAGTCAATACGCGTCCAATGTTTTGCGCTGCCGTTCAAAACGCCAGTCGCTTGGTCAGAGCTTCCGACATCGAGCGCGTTTTCGAACCGGCGATTTACGGCACTCAGCCTTTCTGAAAGACCGGAAGCCGCCTCGCGTATCAGATAACTGTCGCCGTATGTCGCCGCGCGCGCTCGGCGCAGACGATATGCGGCACGGTCGAAGATATTTGGAACGTCGGCCAATCGTAAAGATCCAGAGGTAACAGAAGAAGCTTAAACATTATGTTCGAACACTTCGAGAGCAGGGTTGGTGAATTGCGCGCGGGTGCCGGTCGTGCCGTGCTCGATTTTCTCTATCCGCCTCTTTGCATGACGTGCCGTGCTCTGGTCCGTGAGCCGGGGAATTTTTGTTCTTCTTGCTGGCAAGCGATTGGGTTCCTTGATGGCCCGATGTGCGCTTGCTGCGGCCTGCCGTTTGATTTCGAGGTAGGGCCCGACACGCTCTGTGCCGGCTGCATAGCAAGACAACCTGCGTTCGATCGTGCACGTTCTGTCATGCGCTACGACAACGCCAGCCGCGCTTCTATTCTGGCCCTTAAACGGGCTGATCGTCTTGATCTGGCGCCAGCTTTTGCCCGTTTGCTAGAACGGGCCGGGCACGACTTCTTTTCCAGCGCCGATATGATCACGCCCGTGCCGCTGCATCGCAGACGTTTGTGGTCGCGCCGATACAATCAATCCGCGCTGCTGGCTGGAGGACTCGGCAAGCTTGTCGGCAAACGGGTCGACACGGTCACTCTTCAACGGACCCGTTCGACGCCGAGCCAAGGTGATATGGTTTCGGCCAAGGCGCGGCGACGCAATGTCCGGGGCGCGTTTAAGGCGGGACCAGAAGCCAGGGGCAGGACGGTCTTGCTGATCGATGATGTGTTGACCACCGGCGCCACAGCGGATGCCTGCTCCCGCGCGCTCAAAAGGGCAGGAGCGGCACGGATTTTCGTGCTGACACTGGCCCGCGTCGTCCGGCCTCTGTGACGCCTTGGTGACTAACTGTATATTCGCCGACGTTGCGTTGCTCGA
>DASZML010000228.1:0-3420 GCA_035551875.1 Rhizomicrobium sp. | reverse complement strand
ACTTCGCGAGGCTCTGTGCTGTACCGGCAAAAGCCGATTTCGCGGGCGTTAAGATGTCACGCTCGCCCTTCAAACAGAAAATCTGGATTCCATGGGCAGATGCGAACCAGCCGTTCTTCTTTGAAGACGCGGCTTACATTGGTTTGAAGCGCGATCTCGAAAAACTGGTTCCGAAAAGCGCGCGCCCTTCACACGTCTTGCTCGCCGACATGAACTGCGGCTCGCTCGTGCATGTGTTGCGCTATATCGATACATTCCTGCCAAGCTTTCCGATCTTCAAACGCTACGTCGCGAGTTACGGCGCGTTCCTGAGCGATCTCGCCTATCGCAAGGCACTTGTAAGCATGCTTCTGTCCGATGGCTTCTTCTGGCATCTGATCGTGGCGCATGCGTGGATTCTGCACACAAGCTTCCACATCGATTGCGGCGCGCCCGGCGATCTTCGCTTCTTCCCCAACACGGTGAACACCGACTGGAACGATATCGACAGGCTCAAGCTCACGCCGCCTTACGATAACATCGACATGTGGCGCGGCGGCACGAAAGCGGGAGCGGGCGCGATGCCGGCCCTCATGCGAACTTACGGGCGGCTGATGGACGACGCGTGGCCGCGTGCGCTGTTCACGCAGAAAATCACCGACATGCCGGACGGGGTGCTCGGCCGCTTGGCCCGCAATGTGCCATTGTACTCGACTGGTTTCCTGAACGAGATCGAAGACGCGTTCTACGAAAAACTGCGCGCGTTTCACGATCAGCACTGGCTGCGGAAACACGCCGCCTGATCGGCCCTACCCTCATACCCGATTCCATGCGAAGACTGCGCGATGGCGCGCAACTGCGATGTGATCATTGGCGGCGGAGGCATGGTCGGCCTCACGCTCGGCCTCGCGCTGGCGCAGGGCGGATTGAAGGTCATCGTCTGCGATCCGGTGCCTACGGCTAAGATCCTCGATGCGAAATTCGATGGGCGGGTCACCGCCATCGCCTATGCCGCGATCCGGATGTACCAGGCGCTCGGCGTGTGGGATCAACTCGCGCCCGATGCGCAGCCGATCGAGGACATCCTCGTCACCGATGGCGCGCCGGGTCGCGCGCCGTCACCGTTCTCGCTGCATTTCGACGGTGCGGAGGCGGGAACGCCGCTCGGCCACATCGCCGAGAACCGGCACATCCGCGCGGCGCTGTTCGCGGCTGTTGAGAGGGCGCCGAACCTCGAATTGATTTCCCCCGCCGCGATCAACGATCTCATCGAAGATGTGCACGGCATCACGGCAACGCTAAGCAACGGTGACACAGTCGCCGCACGCCTCGCCGTCGCCGCCGACGGACGCGACTCCGCGATGCGCGAGCGCATGAACATCGGGATCGTCGGCTGGTCCTACCCGCAGACCGGCATCGTCGCGACGGTCGAGCACGAGAAACCGCACAACGGCGTCGCCTACGAGCATTTCCTGCCTGCGGGTCCGTTCGCGATATTGCCGATGACCGGCAACCGAAGTTCGCTGGTGTGGACGGAGCGCGAGACACTCGCGCCGCGTCTTCTGAAACTTCCCGACGCCGAATTCAACGCGGAGATCGCAAAGCGTTTCGGCACGCATCTGGGCCAAACGAGCGCCACGGGGCCACGCTGGTCCTATCCGCTCAAATTCCATCTCGCCCGCGCCTATGTGAAGCCGCGTTTCGCGCTTGCGGGGGACGCGGCGCACGGCATCCATCCGATTGCCGGACAGGGATTGAACCTCGGCCTGAAGGACGCCGCGGCGTTGGCCGAGATCGTTCTCGACGCCGCGCGTCTCGGCCTCGACTTCGGGCAGCTCGATATCCTGCAACGTTATGAGCGCTGGCGGCGTTTCGACTCGTTCACGCTCGCCGCCGCGACCGACGCGCTGACGCGCCTGTTCTCCAACGACATCGCGCCCTTACGCATCCTGCGCGATTTCGGCATGGGCGTCGTCGACCAGATCGGCCCCGCGCGCCGCTTCTTCATGCGCCACGCCGGCGGCGACATCGGCAAGCTCCCGCGATTAATGAAGGGCGAGGCGGCTTAAGGGGAAAATGCGCGATGAAAGATGAAATCGTTGTGGCCAGAGCCCGTGTACACCTTCTTTCGACCATCAAAAGTAGCCGGAGAGGAAAATACAGCCCCAATCACAATTTCTTCGGCCCGAATAATCTCGACATGACTATCGGCTTCATGGAATTTCCAGAAGGAGTTGAACTGCGGCCGGGAGAGAGTATCGAAGTGCCGATCTCTTTTTGGAATTGGCCCGGCATCGAGAACGAAATTTATCCCGGCCGCGAATGGCGTATTCAAGAAGGCCTCAAACTTGTAGGCATTGGCACTATTGTTGAAGTCGTGACTAGCTGAGCAATTGCTTTGCTCTACCGCCCCAGCTGGTCGTCGCCCTTGCGGGCACGCAAAGCAGCCGGAAGGTCCATGTAGAATCCGCGGGCGACGGTACGGACCTGATCTTCGCGGGCGCGCACGGCATCGCGTTCGGTGGCGAAGGTTTCGCCGTCGAAGAGCCAGCGCGTCACGGGTTGGCCGGTGCGTTCGTCGGGTGCTGGGAACGACGTGATCTCCTCGACCTGCTCTTCGGCAAGTTTCAGCGTGTGGCGGAAATGGGCGACATCGTCGCGCTTATCGTTCTGCTCGGCCTCGATGCGCGCGCGGTTGCTGGCATCGAAGCGGCGGAACGCGCCCAGCACGCGCGGATGCACGAGCAGGATGATCGCGAAGATGAACAGCGCGGTGAAGATCAGGTCTTTGGTCACGGAAGAAGTATGGGGAGAAATCCGCGTTTCTCAACCCGCAAAATTTTTTTGGCTCAGCCCCTTGAAGCGTAACGCTGCAAACGCCATTTCTCCCAAATCCCCACAGGAGCGAAGAAAACGGCCGCAGGCCCAAAAGGCCACGGGAAACCTGCGCGCACGCGCCGCGTGATAGCGCGCGAAAACGTCCGAATAAAATTATTTTGGCGTTCTTATCAAACACTATTTCGTAAGGTTATTCGCAGGAACGGCGGAGCCATGTCCGAAACGGACCCATACTTCTGTACGATTTGCATACAGAAGTTCTGTATCCGCGACTACCGCCCGGCGCGTTCGAGATAGTCTTTGCTCTGCATCTCGATCAGGCGCGAGACGGTGCGCTGGAAGACCTGTGCGGCATCGCCCTCAGTGTAGAGCTGTTCGGCAGGCGTTGCCGCGGAGCAAACGAGCTTCACGCCTTCGTCATAAAGCGTGTCGATCAGCACGATGAAGCGGCGTGTGGCGTCGCGGAGTTGTTCGCTCATCTGCGGAATACGGTCGATCAATACCGTATGATATTCGTGCGCGATGGCAAGGTAATCCGCCGCCGCGAGCGGTTGCAGACAGAGATCGTCGAACGCGAACCGCGCCACGCCTTTCGCGGCGCAG
>DASZML010000227.1:0-3929 GCA_035551875.1 Rhizomicrobium sp. | reverse complement strand
CCGATCATCTCGACTATTTCGGCACATTTGACCGCATGCGCGATGCATTCCAGCGCTTCGTGGAACAGGTTCCGTTCTACGGCTTTGCCGTGCTTTGTCTCGATCACCCGGAAGTGCAGGCCATGATTGGCCGCATCGAAGATCGCCGCATCGTGACCTACGGCTTCAATCCGCAGGCCGACATCCGCGCCACGAACATTTTGTTCTTGGAAGGCGCGTCGCATTTCGATGTGATCGTCACCGATCGCCGCAAGGGAACTGAGACGCGGCTCGATGGCATCCGCCTGCCGATGCCGGGCGAACACAATGTCCAGAACGCGCTGGCGGCGATTACCGTCGCGCGAGAACTTGGCATTTCCGACGATAAGATTCGCAAGGCGCTCGCCAATTTCGAAGGCGTGCGTCGCCGGTTCACACGTGTCGGCGAGTGGAACGGCGCGGCGATCATTGACGATTATGGTCACAATCCGTTCAAGATCGCGGCGGCCTTGAAAGCTGCGCGGCAAGCTTATTCCGGCCCGGTGATCGCGGTCGTGCAGCCGCATCGCTATACGCGATTGCGCGACACATTCGAGCAGTTTGCCAGCTGCCTGAACGATGCCGACGTGGCGGTGATCGCACCGGTGTATCCGGCGGGGGAGCAACCGATCGAAGGTTTCAATCGCGATACATATGCGGAAGCCTTGCGCGCGCATGGCCATCGCAACGTGCTCACGATCGATGGTGAAAGCGACCTCGCAGTTACGGTGGCGCCGCACATCAAATCAGGTGGCGTAGTTGTGATGCTTGGCGCAGGGTCGATTTCCGCCTGGGCAGGAAATCTCGAAAACGGCCTCAAAAATACGGAGGCAGCGGCGTGATGATGACGCGGCCTTGCGATGCCCTTCCACCTGTGCGCGGCACCTATGCCGAGAACGCGCCGTTGAAGGATCTCGTCTGGTTTCGCGCCGGTGGCAATGCGGAAATTCTTTTCCGCCCCGCGGATGCAGACGATCTGGCGACATTTCTCGCGGCAAAGAACGCCGATATGCGCGTCAGTGTGATCGGCGTCGGCTCGAACTTGCTGGTGCGGGACGGCGGTATTCCCGGCGTGGTCATTCGTTTGCCCGGAGCGTTCGGCAGGATCGCTGTTGAAGGTACACGCATTCGCGTAGGCGCAGCGTCACTGGATGCAACTGTTGCCCGCGCTGCTGCCGATGCAGGCATTGGCGGTCTCGAATTTCTACGCGGTATTCCCGGCACGATCGGCGGCGCTCTGCGCATGAATGCAGGCTGTTATGGAAAAGAGATCAAGGACGTCTTTGTCGAAGCGACGGCTAACGATGGCCAAGGCAACAAGCATATTCTCAAAGCTGCCGATATGGGCTTTGTCTATCGCAAATCCACTGTGCCGGACGATTTCATCTTTGTAGAAGCGGTCTTCGAAGGCACGCAAGATGATACCGCAACTGTCAAGGCGCGCATGAACGCGTTAATAGAGCAACGCGAAAGCACTCAGCCGGTGAAATCCAAAACGGGTGGATCGACGTTCAAGAACCCGTCGGGCCGCAAAGCCTGGGAGTTGATCGATCAATCCGGTTGCCGCGGCCTGAAGCGCGGCGAGGCGCAAGTCAGCGAGAAGCACTGCAATTTTCTCATCAACACGGGCGACGCAACCGCTGCCGACATTGAAGGCCTTGGCGACGACGTGCGCGCTCGCGTGAAAGAAAAGTTTGGCGTTGAATTGGAATGGGAGATCAAGCGGGTGGGCGTGCCATGACGTATAACAAAGTGGCCGTATTGCTCGGCGGATTATCTGCAGAACGTGAAGTGAGCCTGTCTTCCGGCGCCGGCTGCGCGAAAGCGTTGCGCGAGGAAGGTTTCGATGTTGTCGAGATCGACCCGAAGACGAGTGACCTCTCGGAACAACTCCGTGTCGTCAAACCAGATTGTGTTTTCAACGCCTTGCATGGCCGTTGGGGTGAGGACGGTTGCGTTCAGGGATTGCTTGAGCTGTTGCGCATTCCGTACACCCATTCCGGCGTACTCGCTTCGGCGCTCGCGATGCACAAGCAGCGCACGAAAGATGTTTACCGCGCCGCTGGATTGCCCATCGTGAAGTCGATCGTAGTCGATCGCCGCGAAGCTGCTGCAAAGCATCTCATGGAGCCACCTTATGTGGTCAAGCCAGTCAATGAAGGTTCCTCGGTCGGCGTTTTCATTATCCGCAAAGGTGATAACCGTCCGCCGGAGGCACTCGGCAGCGAGGCCTGGAATCTTTCGAGCGAAATGATGGTCGAAGAGTTTGTTCCTGGCCGTGAACTCACGGTCGCCGTGATGGGCGGAAAAGCACTTGGCGTGACGGAAATCACGACAGGTCTGGAATTCTACGACTACGAAGCAAAGTATTCCGATGGCGGATCGCGCCATATTTTGCCAGCCAAAATTCCAGATGCAGTAGCGAAAGAAGCGATGCGTCTGAGTGAAGCTGCGCATGAAGCACTCGGTTGCCGAGGCGTCTCGCGTTCCGATCTGCGCTATGACGATACGGCTGCCAAGTGGCGGCTAGTGTTGCTTGAGACCAATACGCAACCGGGCATGACACCGACGTCACTGGTGCCGGAACAGGCAGCCTACGCCGGATATTCATACCCGAAGCTTTGCCGCTGGATGGTGGAGGACGCATCATGCGATCGGTGAATGTCCGCAAAACATCAAGTCCGCGGACCAAGTCCGGGCGTCGCGGAGCGTCGCCAGCGCGCGTTGCCGGGCGCGAAACCGTTGGCAAGCGCAAGAAACTCCGGAACGATCCTTTTTCGCGCTTGTTCCGCGAAGTGAAAGAGCGATTCACCCCATCGAGCCCAATCCTCTATCTCAGCGGCAGCTTGTTGGCGTTGGCGCTTGTCATTGGATTGTTTGTCGGCGGCTATGTCCGTGAAACGATCCATGGCATCGACAATGTGACAAACGCCATCGCGACGGATGCCGGATTTGGAATCTCCGCCGTGCAGCTGTCGGGCAATTCTCGCACGCCGCCTGCATCCATTTTGGCAGCGCTCGGTTTCGAGCCGGGGCAATCGATCTTCAAAGCCGACATCCACGCCGCCCGAGACCGCCTGATGCAACTCGATTGGGTTGCGAAGGCCGATGTCGGCCGCCGTTATCCGGATTCGATTTCGGTGAACATTGTCGAGCGCAAACCGTTTGCTCTTTGGCAAGCGAAAGACGGATTGCATGTGATTGAGAATTCCGCGCGCCCAATAACGTTCGCGCGAGCCGAGGACTATTCGCATCTGCCGGTTTTTGTCGGCGATGCACCAACGGGCGGCGCGACGTTGGTCTCCGCCATTGCCGGGCATCGCGCAGTTGCCGCACGTGTTCGTGCAATGCAGCGCATTTCAGATCGTCGCTGGAATTTGATTTTGGACGACGGCGTTGTCGTCAAGTTGCCGGAAGATGGCTGGCGAGATCAGCTCGATGCGCTGGAGCATCTCATTGTCGATAAGAGCGTTCTGGAACGCGATATAATCGAGATCGATCTGAGACAGCGGGACAACTACTTCTTCATGCTGCGCAATGGCCAGCAACAGCAGGAATCACGAGGGGATAAGACCTGATGGGCGACGCGACGCGAATGCGCACGACGAGTGCCGAATCGACTTCTTTCCGCACCGGTTTGGTGGCGGTTCTGGATGTCGGTTCGACAAAAACGATCTGCATGATCGGACGTGCCGAACCCGGCAATTTGAAAGTTTTGGGTGCGGCTTTGCGGGAATCTGCCGGCATCAAGGCCGGAACCGTCACAAGCATTGTCGAGGCTGAAGAATCCATCCGCGAGGCCGTATCAGCAGCGGAAAACCATGCCGATGCAAGAATCCAGAATGTCTTGCTTTCGGTCACTTGCGGTTCACCAATCAGCATCACCGGCCGCGCATCGATAGCGCTTGATG
>DASZML010000226.1:0-3890 GCA_035551875.1 Rhizomicrobium sp. | reverse complement strand
GCCCATTGAGGATGGCATCATGAGCCGCGCCGACATCACCATCGACACGATCTCCGGAAAAATGGGCGGGTACCTCGCAAAGCCTGCTTCTGGGCGAGGTCCCGGCATTGTCGTCATTCAGGAGATCTTCGGCATCAATCGGGTGATGCGCGAATTAGCGGACGGGTTTGCGGCGCGTGGCTATTTTGCGCTTGCGCCGGATCTGTTCTGGCGCCTGGAGCCGGGTGTTCAACTCACGGACAAACCGACGCGGATTGGAAGCGCGCATTCGATCTGATGAACAAGTTCGATCCCAAAACCGGCGTCGAAGATATTCAGGCCACGATCAACACGCTCCGCCACACCGAAGGCTGCAGCGGCAAGGTCGGAGCGGTCGGTTACTGTCTCGGTGGTATGCTGGCTTATCTCGCGGCAACGCGCACCGATGCCGACGCGTCGGTCAGCTACTATGGCGTCAACATCCAGACTCTGCTCGGCGAATCCAGGAACATCAAGCAGCCGCTGATGCTGCATATCGCGGGTAAGGATGAATTCGTGAAGTCAGAAGCGCAAAGGCAGATTGTCGACGGTCTGAAAGACAATCAACTGGTCACCGTTCACACCTATCCGCAAATGGATCACGCTTTCGCCCGTGTCGGCGGCGCACATTACGATCACGCCAATGCCGAGCTCGCCAACGGCCGCACGGCGACATTCTTCCGCCAACATTTGAGCTGAAGAACGCGAGCCGGCAAGGGCGGCGGACGACATATGTTCGGGAAGAAATCTGAACCTGCAAAGATCGAACCGAGTTTCGTCAAATCTTCTTCCGCCGACGACTCGCTGAAATTTGCGCCCGTCAATCCCGACGAAACTGCGCTCAATCTGGAAACAGTTGCCAAGGAGGTCGCGGTAGCGGCCACCGTTGCTGTCGTAGCGAGCGCGGTTGCGGGTGCTGTTTCAACACCGGCGCCTCCGGCTCACAAGGTTGCTTGGGGTTGGTTCACGCGACATGAGCGCGCGCTTTCCGGCGTCGGCATGATCGGCGGATTTGGCTTCGACAGCTACAGCTTCCGCCGCATCGATCTTCCGAACACCCAAATTCTCTTCATCGCTTATCTTACGGTGAGCGCTGTCGCGATCTTGTGGCTGCACCGCATGATCGCGCGGCAAGAGCAGGGCAAGCCGATGCCGAAGTGGCATTCCATCTTGCCGATGGCTGCACAATTCGCGCTTGGCGGCATGTGGAGCGCCTTTCTTGTGTTCTACACGCGTGGCGCGGTGTTCGCGTCAGCGTGGCCTTACCTGCTGGTGCTTGTCGCCATCTTCATCGGCAACGAGGTGTTCAAGCATTATCACTCGCGATTGGTGTTCACTGCGATCCTGTTTTTCTTTGGCCTGTACTCTTACGCGATCGTTACGGCGCCAATCCTCACGCGCAACATCGGCAACTTTACGTTTCTGTTCGCCGGCATTGCGGCACTTGGAATTTTCCTGATCTTTGCGCGCGCCATTCGAGCGATGGGAATGAGGCAATGGCGCGAAGCTCGCGCACCAATCGCCGGCGGTGTCATCGCAGTTTATGCAGTGCTAAATCTTTTCTACTTCACCGGTGTCCTGCCGCCACTGCCGCTCGCGCTGGCCGATAGCGGCGTCTATCACGCGGTCGCAAAGAAGGGCGACGTCTACCAGGCGCAAGGCGAAACGCAGCCCTGGTTCACGCGCTTCGGCGCGGCGCCGGTTTTGCACTTGGCGCAAGGAGAAGGCATCTATGTGTATTCGGCCGTGTTCGCGCCGATCAAACTTTCGACACGCATCGTGCATCGCTGGCAGCACTACGATGCTATCCAGCGCAAATGGCGCACGGTTTCGAAAGTCGCCTATGCCATCAACGGTGGACGTGACGGCGGCTATCGTGGCTACACACTCACACATCATGTTGCGTCGGGCGATTGGCGCGTCGACGTGGATACGCCGGACGGACACATTATCGGACGCGTGCGTTTCTCTGTGGAGATGATCCCGAAAGCGATCCCGCTGGTGGTGCAAACACTACGCTAAATGTTCGCGTCAGGATGGCCCGCACAGTCATCGGATTGGCGGGCTCGCGTTCACATCAGGAAGAAGTCAAGCCGCCCGTCGCTGAGCGCCATATCACGATAGCGGCCATCACCGGGAAGCTGCCAGCGGGCGCACGTCTTCCACCAAATGCACGAGAACCTTGCCAGGCTCCTCTATCTGCATCATGTGAGCAGAATTCTCAAACCACACCAGCTTCTTCACCGGTGCGTGGACGTGCGCGAACCAGCCGGCTGTAACTCTTTGCGAAACTGTCTCGTCGTGCCGCCCATTGAATATGATGATCGGGCATTTGAAATCTGTCACTTTGCTATAGTCGAATGTGCTGAACGTGGGCAGCAAATGTGTCAACGACAGCAATGACCCGTTGTCGATGGCATCGACGTCTGCATCGGTGTAATCCGGCGAAAGCTCTGTCGCCCGATAGTAATAGGCGTAGGTATCGCGGTTCCAGCTCAATCCGCCATACTTCACTGACCAGTTGCGCTCGACATTGATCTTGCTCAATACGAGGGGTGAATTGGGATACGGAGCAATCTGTTCGAGCTCTTTGACTGCTTTGGCGTCGTGTGCCGCGCGCGCCGCGGCCAGTGTCGCCTCGTAGCTGTCCTTCTCGCTGGCTTGACTGTCGATCATCTGACCCATGCCGACATAAGCGTAAAGCCACTCAGGATGGTTGTGCGCCAGCATGATGCCGAGAAGCGATCCCCAGCTGTGACCCATCACGAAGATTTTCGGCTTATGATATTTGGCGCGCAGATACTGCACGAGCTCTTCGGTATCCTTCTCCATGCGATTGGTGGTGAGCGTGGATCCGATCTTTTCGGGGTCGTTGGCATTGTAGGTCTTGCCCGAGCCGCGCTGATCCCATTGGACAACGGTGAAATAATCTTCCCAGGGGTTTTGGAAGGTCCAACTCGTCGGCATTTCCGGTGCTGCAGGGCCGCCGTGCAAGAACAGAAGTATGGGATTGTTGAGGTCCCTGCCGCGAATGGTAATCCATTGATGTATGCCGCCGATGGAGATCTCCATTTGCTGATCAATGCCATTCGGCGAAACCACCTTTTGCAAATCGGCGATGATTTTGCGTGCGCGATCCTGCGTGAAAACTGGTTTGGCGTCAGCGGCATGCGCGGCGAGTGGAGCAATAAGCGCCAGCGCGGCAATCAGTCGAGCATGCATGAGAAAGTTCCGTAAGTGGTTTTTCGATAATCCTTACATAGTGGTCAGCACGCGAAGAGTGCTATGAATTAGCTATGCGCATACGGGAAGTCCCGCTTGCATAGCCTGCACTTATCGAAAGAGCGCGCAATGAAAGCGGTACGAATTCATCAGACTGGGGGGCCCGAAGTCCTCAGTTATGAAGATGTCGAGTTGCCGCCGCCCGCGGCGAGCCAGGCGCGCGTGCGCCACACGGCGATCGGCGTCAATTTCATCGACACGTATCACCGTTCCGGCCTCTACAAGCTTCCATTGCCCAGCGTGTTGGGTAGTGAGGCCGCTGGCATCGTCGAAGCGATCGGCGAGAGCGTGACGGCGCTGAAGAAGGGCGACCGCGTCGCATATGCCGGCGCAATGGGCGCGTATGCCGAAGCCAACAACGTTGCTGCCGATAAGCTCGTGAAACTGCCTGACGGTGTTAGCGACGAAATTGCCGCTGCCGCGATGCTCAAGGGCATGACCGCGCAATATTTGCTGATGCGCACTTATGTGGTCAATCCCGGAGAAACAATTCTCTGGCACGCAGCGGCCGGCGGTGTTGGCCTCATTGCTTGCCAGTGGGCGGAACATCTCGGGGCGACCGTCATCGGCACTGTTGGCTCAGACGACAA
>DASZML010000225.1:0-14529 GCA_035551875.1 Rhizomicrobium sp. | reverse complement strand
CCGTTCGTAACGACGGTCATCATCGGCGCGAAGACGACCGATCAGCTCGATGACAATCTCGCTGCCGTGAAGGTTCATCTATCGGCCGACGAAATGAAATCGTTCGACGAAGCGAGCGCGCTGCCGATGGAATATCCCGGTTGGATGCTCGCGCGGCAAAGCGCCGAACGTATTCCGCAGGCGAAGTAATTCGCGATCTATCTGGACAGAATCGCGAACTGGGCGACGGCTTCAGCGTCGCGCGGGTGTTGCCGCAAGCAAACGCGCGCACCGTCGGCCCGTTCGTGTTCTTCGATTATTTCGGTCCCGTCGAGTTCAAGCCGGGGAACGGCATCGATGTGCGGCCACATCCCCATATCGGCCTCGCCACCATCACCTATCTATTCGAAGGCTCGCAGGTGCATCGCGACACACTTGGCAACAATCAGGAGATTTTGCCGGGCGATGTGAACTGGATGACGGCGGGACGCGGCATCGCACATTCGGAACGTACCGGCACAGAGGTCCGTGCACGCGGTCATCGCATGCACGGCATTCAAAGCTGGGTGGGTCTTCCAAAAGCGCATGAAGACGATCCGCCGAGCTTTCAGCATGTCGAAAAAGCAAAGCTTCCCTTTCTCGAACATGACGGCGTCGCGATGCGGATCGTGTGCGGCAAAGCTTACGGCCACGAAGCGCCGGTGAAAGTGCCGATGGAGATTTTCTACGTTGATGCCGTGATGAAGGATGGAAGTTCTCTCACGCTTCCGCCTGACTATGACGAGCGCGGCGTGATGATCGTCGGTGGCCGCATCGAAACCGAAGGCCAATCGCTCGGTGATGGCGGCATGATCGTGTTCGACAAAGGCGAGCATGCCGAGATCAGCGCGATGGGCGACAGCCGGGTGATGCTGCTCGGCGGCGCGCCGCTGGATGGCGAGCGGCACGTCTGGTGGAATTTCGTCTCCTCGTCGCGCGCGCGAATCGATCAGGCGAAGGCGGACTGGACGGCGATGAAATTCGGCAC
The DNA here is from genome assembly GCA_035551875.1 of Rhizomicrobium sp. Classification (GTDB taxonomy): domain Bacteria; phylum Pseudomonadota; class Alphaproteobacteria; order Micropepsales; family Micropepsaceae; genus Rhizomicrobium. The sequence continues at coordinate 13,523 of DASZML010000225.1, read as the reverse complement.
CATCCCCGGCGACGACAAGGAGTTCATCCCTCTGCCGGAGCACTAGTCGCCATAATTGACGCTCGCCCTCCATGTTAGAGTCCACGGATAAACCGTGAGGAAAACAATGAAAACCGTTCTGCTGATCGTCGGCATCATTGCGCTGGTGATGGGACTTCTCTGGGCCGGCCAGGGTTACGGGCTGATCCAATGGCCGCCACATCAGGCCGGCCAGTTCACAATGGTTGGCGACATGGGATGGACCTACAAGGGCGGCGCGCTCGCCCTGCTCGGCCTTATCGTCATCATCTGGTCGCGCCGCTAACGCTTCAGGAATTTGACGAAGACAAGTTCAGGATCGTTCGCGTCGAGATTTTCGATGCGGCCGCTAGGCGCATAACCGTTCTTGAGCAGAAGCGCGCGCATGGCTTCGTTGGATTCATTCGTGGATGTGAAGATGCGATCGCCGCTTACCGATCGCTCGACGGCGGCAAGCAGAGCGCCACCGCCGCCGGACCGGCGCGCATCTTCCGCGACATAGACGATGTCGATGAACGGCCGGTCATAGAAATGATCGGTGAGCACCGCATATCCGATCAACCTGCCCTTGCGTTCTGCGACCCAGCAGCGCCGCGCAGCGGTCGCAGCATCGATCTTCGCGCGGCGCGAAAGATCGTTCGCAGCACGTGGATCGATTTCGCCGAAGGCGCGGCGGTCGCGCGTTCCCGAATGGCGAATGGTGACCGGCGGATTCATCGTCTTGAGTATATGCCTCGCACGAAATTCGGTTCCAGCCTGTAACGCACTCCGTGTCTCGCGCGAATAAGCATCCGGCAATCATGCCGGAGGGGTCATGAAGACGCACTCATTACTGTGGGCGTTTTGCTGTTGATTTACGCCCTGCACTGGATCGGCCAGGGAACCGGCATTCTGCCCTGGCCCGCACATACTGTGATGGATAACAACATCGCCTTCGCCTATGCGGGCGCAGGGCTTGGCGTCTTGGCGGTTGCGATCATTGGCTACGCGCTGCGGCGCGGTTGAGCGTCAGAGAAAGTTGTATTCGGTGAAGATGGGACGGATGTCGCCGCCCCATTGGTTGTTGTAGTGCGCGAGCAATTCCTCGGCGCGCGTATAGCCACGGCTGACGAGTTCGCGCAGCGGATGGAGGAAGCCGTCTTCGCTCATGCCGGCGGCATCGTTGGCAGCACGGCGCTTCAATCCGGCGGATGAAATGTCCAGCATGCGCTGCGCCAGTTCCTGTACGGTCGAATTGCGGAATGGCGTCTTGAAGGCGAGCCGCGGCACCGCATCGCGCATCGCCCAGCGTTCTTCCGCCGTCCAGTCTTTCACCATATCCCAGGCCGCATCGAGCGCCGTCTGATCGTAGTAGATGCCGACCCACAACGCCGGCATGCCGCAAATGCGCCGCCACTGTCCTGCATCGGCGCCGCGCATTTCCAGAAACTTCTTGAGCCGCACTTCCGGGAAGATCGTCGTCAGATGATCCGCCCAGTCGGCCATCGTCGGCTCGATGTCCTTCACTTCCGGGATTTCATGCTTGAGAAATTTGCGGAAGCTCTTCCCGGCGACGTCTATATATTTTCCGTCGCGATAGACGAAATACATCGGCACATCGAGCGCGTAGTCGACATAGCGCTCGAATGACATGCCGTCGTCGAACACCCATGGCAGCATCCCCGCACGCGCATTGTCGACGTCGGTCCAGATGTGCGAGCGGTATGAAAGAAAACCGTTCGGCTTGCCGACGCGGAACGGCGAGTTCGCCAGCAGCGCCGTCGCCACCGGTTGTAACGCTAATCCGACGCGAAACTTTTTCACCATGTCGGCTTCGGACGAGAAATCGAGATTCACCTGCACCGTGCAGGTGCGGAACATCATCTCCAGCCCATAGCCGCCAACCTTGGGCATGTAGTTCTTCATGATCTGGTAGCGGCCTTTGGGCATGATCGGCACTTCGTCGATGCGCCAATCGGGCGCAAAGCCCAAACCCAAAACGCCTAGATCGAGTTCTTTCGCGATCTCACGCACCTGTTCCTGATGCAGATTCACTTCGGCGCAGGTTTCGTGAACTGTATTCAGCGCACCGCCGGACAATTCGAACTGTCCGCCGGGCTCCAGCGAAATCGATGCCCCGTTTTGCGCCCCGCCAATGATGTGCGGGCCTTCCATCACGGGCTGCCAGCCGAAGCGAGTCATGCCCTGAAGCAGCGCCTGGATTCCTTTCGGACCTTCATAAGGAACGGGCCGGAACGTCTTCAAATCATAGACAAACTTTTCGTGCTCGGTGCCGATGCGCCATTGCTCGCGCGGCTTCGAACCCGACGACAGATGCTCGATGAGATCGGCGCGCGACCCGATTGGCCCGCCAGCGGATTGCGGTATCGACATGCGGCCCTCCCTGCTCGCTATGCCGCGGGGATTTCCCCTATGGCTGTGTGTAAATCCTGAACGCGCAGTTCAGTTCATCGCTATGTAGTGGGCAGATGACGTTCGAGCAAGACAAGCAAAAAGCGCGGGACGCATGACCATCCCGCGCTTTTGCGATTATTGAACGTCAGTTCAGATGCGTTCGCCGCTCCAGTCGAACGAGCCGAAGCTGCCGGCCTTCACTTTGCCGGACATCTTGTCGCCCGACACCGTGCCGGCGAATTCGAGCGTCATCGGAAACGGCGTCGTGATCGAGATCTTCCACGAGACGTTGTCGCCGTCGACCTTGCCGTCTGCGATCTGCGTTGTGTTGCCTTGCGCGACCGCGCTGCCCGTCAGCGTGTTGCCGCTGGACGCGAACGTCACTTCGGACTTCTGCGCGCCCATAGGGGACTGAACTGTCGTGTTCCACTTGCCGTCGATAGCCATATTTGTTCCTTTGGTTTTGACCGGGCGGCATCTAAAGGTGTCGGCGGCCGATAGGCAAGCTATTCAAGGCTGGAATATCAGCGCCAATCGCCCGCAAGCGCTTGCAACACCGCGAGTGACGCTAGGGCGGCAGTATCGGCACGCAGAATGCGCGGACCCAGTGACACGGGGATGACGGTGTTCTGACTGCGGATAAGATTGCGTTCCGCGGGATCGAAACCACCTTCGGGTCCTGTCAGCACCGCCCAGCAGGTCTGTTTGACGTTTGCCAGTGCCTCAGCGATCGCCGCGGCATCGCCTGCTTCATCGCAAAATAGAATATGGCGTTCGCGCGGCCAGTTTGCGAGCAGCTTTTCGAGCGAGAGCGGTTCGCGAGTTTCCGGAACGGTGAGGCGTTCGGATTGTTCAGCCGCTTCGATAGCGTTTGCTGCCATCCGTTCGAGATTGACGCGTGTGACAATCGTGCGCCGCGTGAACACCGGCTGAAGAACGCTCACGCCAAGCTCTGTCGCTTTCTGAACGACATAATCGGTTGGCGTCTTTTTGATCGGTGCGAAGCAAAGCCAGATGTCGGGCGTTGTGTCTTGGTCGCGCGTCCGCCTCTCGCATTCCAGTATGCAGGATTTCTTTTTCACCTCTGCGATGCGCGCGAGCCACTCGCCGTCGCGGCCGTTGAACAGCGAAACGCGATCACCCGTCTTCGCGCGCATGACATGCAACAGATAATGCGCCTGCGAAGCCGACAACTCGACACGCGCGCCATCCGATAGCGGCGCATCGACATGCAGCCGCACCTTCCCGCCAGGCTCTGTGAGTTCGTCTGCCATATATATCCTCGGATGGCACGCGAACGCGCGCCGTGACACACTCGATTCATGACCGCTTTGCCGCAAGCCCCCGCCGACGCGCTGCCTATGAGCTGGGTCGATCACATACCGGGCGGCGTGCAGCCGTATCTGCGACTGATGCGCCTCGACCGGCCTATCGGCACCTGGCTGCTGTTCTGGCCCTGCGTGTTTGGGCAAGCGATGGGCGCCATCGCGACGCACCGTGGATTCCTGGCGACGGCCGCGGATTGGAAACTGGTGGCGCTGTTTGCCGTCGGCTCGCTCGTCATGCGCGGCGCCGGCTGCACCTATAACGACATCGTGGATCGCGATATCGACGCGAAAGTCGAACGCACCCGCGGCCGCCCCATTCCCTCCGGCGCCGTGAGTGCGAAAGCGGCAGCGGCATTTCTGATCGTGCAGTTGCTCATCGGGCTGGCGATTTTGCTTTCGCTCAATCGCTTTTCGATCATCCTCGGCGCATCGTCGCTGATCCTGATCGCGATCTATCCCTTCATGAAGCGCATCACGTGGTGGCCACAGGCGTGGCTCGGCCTCACGTTCAATTGGGGTGCGCTGCTCGGCTTTTCTGCGATTGCCGGACATCTCACGGCGCCAGCCTATGTTCTCTACGCCGGATGCTTCTTTTGGACGCTCGGCTACGACACGATCTACGCGCAACAGGATACTGAAGATGACGCGCTGATCGGCGTGAAATCCACCGCGCGGTTGTTCGGCGACATGTCCCCGGTCTTCATCCTCGGGTTTTATGTCGTCTGTTTTGTGCTGATCGCGATTGCCGCGTTCGCCGCCACGCGCAATCCGCTGAGCGTGGTTTTTCTCATGCCGGCGACTGTGCATCTTCTCTGGCAAGCTGCGGCTTTGAAGATAAGAGATACCACGATTTGCCTTCGCATATTCCGCTCCAATCGCGATGTTGGATTTCTGATCGCCGTGGCACTCATCGCTGCAAGTCATCTCTAGGGGAAGCAATGATTACAACGATGCATATTCCACAATCGGTTCTCGCGCTGGTGTTCTACGCGCTCTGGGTCATAGCGCTCGTGCTGATGATAGGCGTAGACCGCGTGTTGCTTGTGTCCCGCGGGCACATCAAAGCGAAAGACATTACGCCGGGCGAACCGCACGGCAACGCCGCTTACTGGCGCATCAACCGCGCGCACATGAACGCGGCCGAGAACATCGGCATCTTCGCCGCTATCGTATTGGCAGGCTGGATCGCCGGTGCGGAAACGCATCTCTTCAATCTGCTCGCGATCATCGTCGTTGCGGCGCGTATCATCCAGTCTCTCATCCACATCGTTTCCGGCTCGGGCACAGCAATCGCGTTCCGCTTCATCTTCTTCGCAATACAGCTCCTCTGCGAAATCTGGATGGCGGCTATCATTCTTCACGTTACGCATATCCTCTGATGCCCACCAAACAAACATTGGATGCGTTCGTTGCGATGGTCGTCGGCGGCAAACACGATCAGGCAATCGCCGATTTTTATCTTCCCGACTCCACCATGCAGGAGAATCTCAATTCGCCACGCAAAGGCCGCGAGGGGAATGTTGCGCGCGAAGCTGCAACCATGGCGGCTTTTAAAGAAATCCGCACCACATGTGTCGCGCCGGTTTTTCTCTCCGGCGATCAGGTTGTGATTCACTGGGTTTTTGAGTTTGTGAAAAACGATGGCGGTATGGTTCGCATCGAGGAACTCGCGCATCAGCGCTGGGACGGTCAGAAAATCTCGGAAGAGCGGTTCTATTACGATCCGGCACAAATGGCCGGAATGCGCTGATTTATGCCTCTATGCGTTAAATCTTGGAGGACTATAATCGCCGCATGAACATGACGCGCTTCGATCCAACCGAGAAATTCTCGCCCGACGAGATGGCGCAAATTCGCGCGCGTTCGGATGCGACCGGATTGATGTGCGCGATCCACGCCTGGATCATGATCGGCGCGAGCATGGCGCTTTTCGCGATCTGGCCGAACCCGCTGACGTTTATCGTAGCGGTGCTGCTGATCGGCTCGCGTCAGTTGGGCCTTGCGATCCTTATGCATGATGGCGCGCATGGCGTGCTGATGAAAACGCACAATGCGAATGAATGGGTGAGCCAGTGGTTGTGCGCCTATCCGGTGTTCACCGACACGATCCCCTATCGCCACTATCATTTGGTGCATCATCGCACGACGCAACAGCCTGACGATCCGGATCTGCATCTCTCCGCAAAATTTCCCATCACGCGCGCGAGCTTCCGCCGCAAGCTGATCCGCGACATCACGGGGCAGACCGGATTCAAGCAACGCAGTGCGCAGTTCAAAGCCGCGCTTGGCAAACCCGGGGCATCATTCTCTGAACGCTTCGCGACGTTCCGCACCAAACTCGGCGGACCCATCGTGGCCAACCTGGTGCTGCTCGCGATCCTCACCGCGCTCGGCCGCTGGTACTTCTATCCGCTGTTCTGGCTTCTGCCGCTGCTCACTTGGCAGCAGGTTATCACGCGAGTCCGCAACATCGCCGAACACGCCATCGTGCCTGACAATGACGATGTGTTTCGCAACGCGCGCACCACCTACGCCTCATGGTGGGAGCGCGCGCTGTTCGCGCCTTATTGGGTGAATTATCACGTCGATCATCATCTGATGTTCTATGTGCCCTGCTACAATCTGCCGAAACTGCACGCGTTGTTGCTGGCGAAGGGTTATGGCGCGCGCATGGAAATCCAGCCGAACTATCTGACGATCTGGAAACTCGCGACGTCGAAACCGGAAACGCCTGTCGCGCAAGCGGCGTGAAGCCGAAAGATTTCATCCTCTCCAACACCGCGTTGCTGGCGCCGCCTCTGGTGCCGGAGATCAAGCTGCATCTTGCGGTCGAGATCATGCCGCTGTGGCGCAAGACGGAAGAAGAGTTGGAAGCAATGGGCGTTTCGCCACCTTATTGGGCGTTCGCGTGGGCCGGCGGGCAAGCACTGGCGCGCTACATACTCGATCATCCGGAGATTGTCGTAGGAAAATCGGTTCTGGATTTTGGTTCAGGCTCGGGACTGGTCGGCATCGCGGCGGCAAAAGCCGGAGCGCGTTCCGTGCTAAGCGCCGATATCGATCACTGCGCTTGCGCTGCGATTGCGCTGAACGCTTCGGCGAATGGCACGCGTGTCGAAACCTGCAACGACGATCTCATCGGCTCGCACGAAAGTTGGGACGTCATCCTCATCGGCGATATGTGCTACGAGCGCCGGCTTGCGGAAAATTTGCTCGATTGGCTGCGCGAAAGTGGCGCAAACGTGCTGCTCGGCGATCCAGGACGTTCATATTTTCCAAAATCCGGCGTCGAACGCCTTGCTCTATACAATGTGCAAGTGACGCGCGATCTGGAAGACCGCGAAATCAGAGAGACCGGCGTTTACCGCCTCGCCACCGGCGCTGGGCCGACATAACGCGCGCGCGGGCGGATCATAGTTTTGCTTTCGAGTTGTTCGATGGCGTGCGCCACCCAACCGGCCGTGCGCGCCATAGCGAACAATATCGTCTCGCTGCCGACGGGCATATCGAGTTCGCGGCGCATGACCGTGAGTGAATAGTCGGTATTTGCGAATTGCCCGGTCGCCTCTTTCACGGCGTTCGGAATGTCTGTCGCGAGACGTTTGTCGATCCCCGCTTTCAGCAACGCCTTGAACAACGCGTCGGCGCGCGGATCGCCGTCGCGATAGACCATGTGGCCGAAACCCGGAAAGCGATCGCCCAGCGCAACCTTCTCGCGAACAAGCGCCGCGATGTCGCCAGAAAGAAGCTGATCCACCAGCTTCGACGCCAGCGGACCCACGCCGCCATGCTTCGGCCCTTTCAGCGCGACCAGCCCCGCGATCATCGCGTCATAAAGCGAGATGCCGGTGGACACCGCGCAACGCACCGTGAAGGTCGAAGCGTTCAGTTCGTGATCGGCCAGCAGCACCAGCGCGCGGCGGATAAGATCTTCGGCGTGCTTGTGCTTCGGCGCCCAAGCGCGCGCGATCTGCTTGTGCAGCGGATCGGTGGACGGTTCGGTCTGCAACATCGCAGCCGCGACAAGGCGCACGATGCGCGCGCCCGTTGCCGCGCGGCCTTCACCGGTGGAGTTGTAGGCACGCGGATCGGCTTCGGCGGCCTGACTCAACACCGCGATGGTGCGATCGATCGGCGGTGCGTCTTTCGTCGCTTCCATGATCGCGCGCATGGATAGCGATATCACCGGCAAATTCGATTTCGCGAACGGATCAGACGCCTTGGAATCCCACAACAGCGTGGCCGCCTGTTCGAACGTCGCGGTTTCCGAAAGCTCCGTCGCTTTCACGCCGCGATAGATCGGTCCTTCGAGCGTGATGGTGGAGACGGCGCTGTCGAGTACCGGCAGATCGGCGGCTTTCAATCCCTGCCCTTCGACCATCGGCGCGCGGCGGTTCTTGAGGCTGCGGACATCCTCCGCGCGATAGCGGCGTGCGCGTGAGCCTTCGCCGGCCGGTTCGGAGCGCACCAATCCGCGGCTCACATAGGCATAGAGCGTGGCCGGAGAGATGGAGAGTTCGGCGGCGGCCTCGCCGGCGGAGAGGTAGAGCGGTTCGCTGGAATTATTCATGTTGATTAAGCTAATCAAGATTGATCAATAAGTCGATCATCCTCATCTTTGCTGCAACGCAACAGGGAGCAAAACCTATGACCGTCCAGACAAAATCCCCTATCGGCCTTGATGGCGTCGCCGCGGCGCAAACCGCGCTCAGCCATGTCGATGGCGAAAAAGGCGAACTCATCATCGCGGGCGAACACGTGGCCGACCTTGCTGCGGCGTCGAGCTTTGAAGGTGTGACCGCGCGTCTGTGGTCGCTCGCGACCGAAACGCCGATCAGCGAAGCCGAAGTTCGCGCCGCGCTTGGCGAAGGCCGCGTGCGCGCGTCCCAGCGCTTGCCCGCTTTGCTCGCAGCCAGCGAAGGATTGTCCGTCGTCGATGGATTTCGCGCTGGTATCGCTGCGCTCCGCTCCGAACATGGGTTGACGGATGATGCGAGCATCGTCGGCGCATTGCCGGTTATCGCCGCAGCACTCGTGCGGCGCGAAAATGGCGAAAGCGCCATCGCACCCGATCCGACGCGCAGCCATTCCGCCGATACGCTTCGTATGTTGCGCGGTGTGCCCGCATCCGCCGCTGAAGCCAAAGCGCTCGACGCCTATCTCGTCACCGTCTGCGATCACGGCATGAACGCTTCGACGTTCGCGTCGCGCGTTGTGGCGTCCACGCATGCCTCGTTGTTCGCCGCGATCACCGCCGGATATTGCGCGCTCACAGGTCCGTTGCATGGCGGCGCACCGGAGCCGGTTCTGGAAATGCTCGACGCCATCGGTACCAGGGAGCGCATCAAACCATGGATCGACGGCGCTTTGTCGCGTGGCGAACGGCTGATGGGCTTCGGCCATCGCATCTATCGTGTGCGCGATCCGCGTGCGGACGTCCTGAAGGCAACGGTGAATACGCTGGGGGCAAACTCGGTCGACCTGCCCTTCGCCGCCGAAGTTGAAGCCTATGCGCGCAAAGCGCTGCGCGAGAAAAATCCGGAACGCGCTTTGGACACGAATGTCGAATTCTTTACTGCGATCCTTCTCGACGCGCTGAATATTCCGCGCCAATGTTTTACGCCGATCTTCGCGGTCGGCCGCGCCGCTGGTTGGACAGCACACGCGCGCGAACAAGTCCGTGTCGGCCGTCTATTGCGGCCAAGTTCGGTCTATGTGGGAGAGATGCCATGAAGATCGATGGACATTACCATTGGGGACAAGTGACCTTCAAAGCCGAAGTCGATCCGATAACGGTGGGCATCTGCCACTGCACTGCGCGTTGGCACCATTCGTCAGCGTGCGGAACTTACGCCGCAACGGCAGATCTACATGCACTCCGCCGTGCCGTGGTCGGAGAACATTGCATACGTGCCGAAATTCGATCTGCCGCTTTTGCAGAAATAACGAATGGCTTGACGGTTGCCTGTGCGGCTGTTCAATAGAACAAAATAGGAACAATTTAATGCCCATCGATGGATCGCTCGACTACATCGAATTGCCGGCCTCAGACATTCCGGCGAGCAAGATATTCTACGGATCGGTCTTCGGCTGGACGTTCACGGACTACGGACCGGATTACGTCGCCTTCTCGTTCGAAGGCCGCGAAGGTGGTTTCAACGCGGAGCGCAAAGTCATCAAGACTGGCGGCGCCCTGCTCGTTCTCTACGCAAACGACATCGATACGATGGAAGCTAAAGTGAAATCAGCTGGAGCCGAGATCACCGAGCATCACGAATTTCCCGGAGGCCGACGCTTCCACTTCCGCGATCCCAACGGCAACGAAATCGCGGTGTGGACAAAAGGCTGACCGAGAATCCGTTCATCTTCCAGTAGTTGGCGGAAGCATGACCGCCATGCAAAGGTGCCCGTGCAGAATCCCGACCGGGACTCAGGGGGCGATCTTCAATGGCCAACACTATTCCGCTCAATCCGGAACCGGAGATCGATAACGATCTGAAGCGCGCTCTTGGGCCGTTGCACCTGATCGCATTGGGCATCGGCGCTATCATCGGCGCCGGTATCTTCGTTTTGACGGGGCAAGCCGCCGCCACATACGCAGGGCCGGGTGTCGTCTGGTCGTTTGCTATCGCTGGCACTGGCTGTCTGTTCGCGGGCCTTTGCTATGCCGAATACGCCGCGATGATACCGGTCGCCGGTAGCGCCTATACCTATACCTACGCGACGCTCGGGCGCTTCCTGGCGTGGGTCATCGGCTGGAATCTCGTTCTCGAATATCTTGCGGCTGGATCGACCGTCGCTGTCGGATGGTCGGGCTACTTTACCGATTTCATGGCCAAGCAAATGCACATGCCTGTGGCATGGCAGTTCAGCAACGCACCGTTTTGCGTCGCGGGCGATCCTTTGCCCTGCCCCCCCGCCGCAGTGACGTCAGGCTTGCACACCATCCTGGCGACCGGCGCGTATTTCAATCTGCCAGCCGTCGCACTCGTTCTGCTCGTGACGATGGTCCTGATCGTCGGCGTGAATATGAGCGCCAATTTTAACAACCTGATGGTCGCCGTCAAACTTGTCATCGTGCTGCTCGTAATCTTCGTCTGCTTCTCGCAGGTCGTACCGGCCAATCACATTCCTTTCGTGCCGAAAAATACCGGCGTCTTTGGACAATTCGGTTGGACAGGTGTGTTCCGGGCCACTGGCGTGATCTTCTTCGCTTATATCGGCTTCGATGCTGTGAGCGTCGCCGCCCAGGAAGCGCGAAATCCGCAGCGTGACATTCCGTTTGGCATTCTGGGATCGCTCGTCATCTGCACCGTTCTCTACATGTTGATGTCGTGGGTGCTGACGGGCATCGCGCCCTATCAAACGCTGAACGTCGCCCATCCGGTGTCGCAAGCGGTCGAAGCGTTGGCCTCCACGCAATGGTTGGCGCCGTACGTGAATGTCGGCGCGATTGTCGGTCTCGCCTCTGTCGTATTGGTATTGCTGCTCGGTCAGTCGCGCATTTTCTATGCAATGTCGAAGGACGGCATGATCCCTGCGCTGTTTGCGGACATCCATCCGCGCTTTCGCACACCGTGGAAAGGCACACTCGTCACGGGCATTTTTTGCGCCATCCTGGCTGGCGTGTTGCCGCTGCACATACTGGGCGAACTCGTCTCGATCGGAACGCTGGCCGCGTTCGTGATCGTGTGTGCGGGCATCATGATTTTGCGCGCGCGTCGTCCCAATGTGCATCGCCCGTTCCGCACGCCGCTCGTTTGGATCGTGGCACCGCTCGGCATCGCCATGTGCCTGTTCATGATGGCGTTCCTGCCGATCGATACGTGGATCCGGTTGGCGGTATGGACCCTGATCGGCCTGGTCATATACGGCGTCTACAGTCGCAACCACGCCAAGCCGCCGCGTTTTGTGTTGAAAGACAAGCCGCAGGCTGCCGAATAGCGCGAGCAATATCATGAGCGACGTATCTCTCACTCAGCCCGATCCGGTCGTGGCCGAGCAGCATGAACTCAAGCGCACGCTTGGGCCGGTGCATCTTACCATGCTTGGCATCGGCGCCATCATTGGCGCGGGTATCTTCGTCATCACCGGACAGGTTGCCGCCGACTACGCTGGCCCCGCCGTGCTGGTCTCCTTTGTGATCGCGGCGCTGGGATGTTTGTTCGCGGGCCTCTGCTACGCGGAATTCGCGTCGATGATCCCGGTGTCGGGAAGTGCCTACACCTATGCCTACGCCACGATGGGCCGTTTCATGGCGTGGTTCATTGGCTGGAACCTGGTGCTGGAATATCTGGTTTCGTCATCGACAATCGCTGTCGGCTGGTCGGGGTACTTCACCGAGTTGATGGGTATCTTTCATATCAATGTGCCGGCGTCGCTGACCAACGCGCCACTCTGCGTTGTGGGCGATCCGCCGCCCTGTCCGCACATCGTCGATAACCTGACGGGCCTGAGCGGCTTCATACATCAATTCGGCTTCACGGGGGCGATCATCAATCTTCCAGCAGTGTTCCTCACATTGCTGCTGACAGCGGTTCTCGTGGTTGGCGTCCGCGAGAGCGCGAACACCAATGCGGTCATGGTGGCGGTGAAGGTTGTCGTGGTGCTGTTGGTCATCTTCTTCGGTTTCGGCCATATCGATTGGCACAATTTCACGCCGTTCGTTCCCGCGACGCATGACGGCCGCTATGGCTGGGCCGGAATCATGACGGGATCGGCGATCATCTTTTTTGCGTATATCGGCTTCGATTCTGTTTCTGTGGCCGCGCAGGAAACCAAGAACCCACAGCGCGATCTACCCATCGGTATCCTTGCTTCATTGGCGATCTGTACGGTGCTCTACATCGCCATCTCGATCGTGTTGCTGGGCATGGCCTACTACTCCACGATGTCGAATATTCCGAACCCGGTGTCATTTGCAGTGGGCAAGATCGCAAGCCTGCACTGGCTGGTGCCGATCATCGACATCGGCGCGTCAATAGGTCTTGCCTCTACGATCTTCGTCGGTCTCTATGGCCAGTCGCGCATCTTCTATTCCATGTCGCGCGACGGCTTTCTGCCAAAGATGTTCGCGGCGGTGCATCCGCGGTTCCACACGCCACATCGCGGCACGATCATCACCGGTATCGCGGCGGCGGCTATCGCGGCGGTTTTCCCGATCAACCTGCTCGGCCAGCTCGTTTCCATCGGAACGCTGCTCGCCTTCGTGGTCGTCTGTATCGGAATCCTGATCCTGCGCGTTCAGGCACCGAACGCGAAGCGCCCGTTCCGCACGCCCTATGTATGGATCGTGGCGCCGCTCGGCATCGGCATCTGCGGTTACATGATGACGAGCTTGCCACCGGATACTTGGTGGCGGCTGGTATTCTGGACCGCAATCGGGCTCGTCATCTACTTCGTCTATGGCGTTTGGCACGCGCTTCCGTCCAAGTGGAAAGTCGCCAAAGACGGCTGATTGCCACGTCGATCCAACGCGCCTCTCTGCTAACATCGCTCCATGCCCTATCGCTCGCTCCGTGACTTCATCGCCAAGCTCGAAAGCGCTGGCGAACTCGTGCGTGTGAAGGAGCCTGTCTCTACCGTTCTGGAAATGACGGAAATCCAGACGCGCCTGATCGCCGAAGGCGGGCCGGCGGTGATCTTCGAAAAGCCGATCCGCGCCGATGGTTCGTCGAGCGACATGCCCATGCTGGTCAATCTGTTCGGAACGGTGAAGCGCGTCGCGATGGGCGTGACGATGGGGGGCGTCGAGCGAACGACGGGGGCGCAGATGCGCGAAGT
>DASZML010000224.1:0-3725 GCA_035551875.1 Rhizomicrobium sp. | reverse complement strand
CAACGCGGACCGGTCCCGCGCATCGCGCAGTCGGGTGAAGCGCTGCATTGTGAGCGCGGCGGTGATGAGCAAAGACAGTACGAAAGCTGGCCACGCGCCATTCTCGAAATGCAGCGCGTGGTCGCTCCAGAAAACCGTACGCGCGCCATCGAACGTCGCTGCAGCCAGATAAAGACCGTAAAGCACAGCAAAGATGACTGCGGCCGTCGGCCAGAGTCCCAACGGCGACCAGCCGAAAAGACGTTGTTCCAGATAGGGCTGGCCTGTCGGTAAATCGGTTTGCGCGATGGCGACGTCGCTCATGCGCGCAGCATGGCGCGGCAACCGCAATCCGTCGAGGGATCAAGCCTGTGTATCGACCTTGAAAGGCGAATCCGGCACGCCGGAATCCTTGCGCGCGACGGTTACCATTGAAGGCCGCAACAGCCGGTCGCCGATGACATAGCCCGTCTGCATCACGTCGACGATGGTCCCGGGCGGCTTGCCGTTGGCCGGCACTTCGGCGATGGCTTGGTGCAGGTTGGGATCGAACTTGGCGCCATCGGTTTCGATCGGTTTCACGCCATAGCGTTCGAGCGCCGCCAGCAACTGGCGCTCTGTCGCTTCGATGCCCTCGATCACAGCCTTCACGGCGGGATCGGCGCTGTCGAGCTTATCGGTTGGCAACGACGCCAAGGCGCGCGCGAAATTGTCGGCGACCGTTACCATATCGCGCGCGAATTTCGTCACCGCATATTGCGAAGCGTCGCTTTTCTCGCGCGCCGCGATGCGGCGGGTATTCTCGGCATCGGCCAGCGCGCGCAAGGCGCGGTCTTTTAGTTCGGCATTCTCCGTGCGCAGTGCGTCGAGCACAGCAAGCTCTGCTGCGTGCGGATTGTCCGAATCGCCGGAACCATTGGTGAAATTGTCGTTGTCGTCGCTCATATCTTTTTCCAAACGCGTCAGGCCAGCAAACGGCCCACGATCTTTGCGGTATAGTCCACCATCGGGATGATGCGGGCATAGTTAAGGCGGGTCGGGCCAAGCACGCCGATCACGCCCACGATCTTACCCTGGGCATTGGCATAAGGGGCGGCCACAATTGAGGAGCCGGACAGGCTGAACAGCCGATTCTCCGAGCCAATGAAGATGCGAACGCCATCGCCATCTTTCGCCAACTCCATCAGGCGAATGAGATCGTTCTTGCGATCGATGTCGTCGAACAATGTGCGCACGCGTTCGATGTCGGCTTGCGCTTCGACGCTATCGAGCAGATGCGATGCGCCGCGCACGATGAGAACCTTTTCATCCGAAGTGCGCGTCCCGCCCGCCGGCGCAATCGTCGCCAATCCTTCGGCGACGACTTTCGCGGTGAGCGTATCGAGTTCTGCGCGTTCGTTTTCGAGTTCGGTCACGATTTCAGCGCGCGCATCGTCCAGCGTGCGTCCGCGTAGGCGCGCATTTAGATAATTCGTCGCTTCCGCGAAAGCCGATGCTGGTAATCCCATCGGCGCATCAATCAAACGGTTTTCGACCGATCCGTCTTCGCTCACGATAACCACCAGCGCCTTGCCCGGCGCAACGCCCATGAACTCGATGTGCTTCAACGCACTGTCGAGTTTCGGCGCTACAACGAGACCGGCGCAACGCGAAAGGCCGGAGAGCATCAACGTCGCTTGCGTCACAACATCTTCGATGCCGCGATTCTGGTCGCTGATGCGCGCCTCGATGGAAGCGCGCTCGTTCGGCGCGAGTTCGCCGATCTCCAACAAGCCATCGACAAACAAGCGCAAACCTTTTTCCGTCGGCGCGCGGCCGGCAGATGTGTGTGGCGCATAGAGCAAACCCATCGCTTCCAGATCCGCCATCACGTTGCGGATCGAGGCGGGGGAGAGCGACATCGGTAGACGCTGCGAAAGTGTGCGAGATCCCACCGGCTCGCCGGTATTCAGGAACGCGTCGACGAGATGGCGAAACACTTCGCGTGGCCGGTCGCCCAGCTCGGCGGCCAGCATTCTCGCGCTCGCGTTGTCGATCGGGTTCGCGCCCATCGTAAGTACTTGATCCTAAATCTCTTTGTAACCGGCCGGAAGATCGGTTGCGGCTCTGCGCAGGCAAGGCTAGGTAGCGCCCGCCACAGCGAACTTCAAGGTATTCCCATGCGCCCCTCCAATCGCGCGCTAGATCAGCTTCGTGAGGTCAGTCTCACCCCCGGTTTTTCCCGCCACGCGGAAGGATCGTGCCTGGTGAAATTCGGCGACACGCATGTGCTGGTCACGGCCTCGCTGGAAGAGAAGCCGCCGCCGTTTCTGAAGGGCACTGGCAAGGGCTGGGTGACGGCAGAGTACGGCATGCTCCCGCGCTCGACGCACGAGCGGATGCGCCGCGAGGCGGCGCAGGGCAAGCAATCCGGCCGCACACAGGAGATTCAGCGGCTGGTCGGCCGCTCTTTGCGCGCGGTGGTGGACATGACCGCTCTGGGGGAGCGGCAGATCGTTATCGATTGCGATGTGCTGCAGGCAGACGGGGGCACGCGCACGGCTTCGATCACCGGCGGTTTCGTGGCGCTCAGTCAGTGCCTAACATTCATGCAGCGGACGGGAATGCTCACGCGACCCGCGCTGAAGGACAATGTCGCAGCAGTTTCCTGCGGTATCTACAAAGGCCAGCCGGTTCTCGATCTCGATTACGACGAAGATTCCACTGCCGAGACAGACGCAAACTTCGTGATGACGGGCGCGGGCGGCTTGGTCGAAATCCAGGGCACGGCTGAAGGCGCGCCGTTCAGCGACGATGAGTTCACGCAGCTGCTGAAGCTTGCACGCAAAGGTATCGGCGAGTTGATCGAGTTGCAGAAGAAAGTTCTGGCGTGAAGCTGAAGCGCGGCGACACGCTTGTTCTGGCTTCGCACAACAAGGGCAAGCTGCACGAGATCGCGGAATTGCTGTCGCCGTTAGGTTTGAATGTGAAAAGTGCCGGCGATCTCGGTTTGCCGGAACCAGACGAAACCGAACTTACCTTTGAAGGTAACGCACTTCTCAAAGCGCGCGCGGCAGCCAATGGCAGCGGACTGCCCGCACTAGCAGATGATTCCGGATTGTGCGTGACAGCGTTGAACGATGCGCCCGGCATCTATTCGGCGCGCTGGGCGGGCGAGGCGAAAGATTTTTCCGCGGCGATGGCGCGCGTCGAAAGCGAGCTGAAAGCGAAGAACGCGAAAGACCATTCGGCGAAGTTTGTGTGTGTCCTGGCCATCGTCTTGCCGGATGGCAAAGAGCAAGTCTTTCGCGGCGAGGTTCACGGTGCTTTGATATTTCCGCCACGCGGAAGTCGTGGGTTCGGATACGATCCCATCTTTGTCATGGACGGTATGACGGAGACTTATGGCGAGATCGATCCCGATCGCAAACATGCCATCAGCCATCGCGCGCGCGCGTTCGAAAAATTGTTGAACAGCGGCATTTTTGGATGACCGGCTTCGGCATCTATGTGCACTGGCCGTTTTGCACCGCCAAATGCCCCTATTGCGATTTCAATTCTCACGTCCGCGCTAAGATTGAAGAAGACGTCTGGGTCGACGGCATTCTGCGCGAACTCCAACATGTTGCTGAATGGCAAGGCGGCGAACGACCTATCGTCGAGACGATTTTCTTTGGCGGCGGGACGCCGTCGCTGATGAGCGGCAAGGCTGTCGGCACGGTTATCGACAGGATCGCGCGCTTGTGGCGCACGGCAAACGATGTCGA
>DASZML010000223.1:0-6950 GCA_035551875.1 Rhizomicrobium sp. | reverse complement strand
CGTACGGTTTTCTGGAGCGACCACGCGCTGCATTTCGAGAATGGCGCGTGGCCAGCTTTCGTACTGTCTTTGCTCATCACCGCCGCGCTCACAATGCAGCGCTTCACCCGACTGCGCGATGCGCGGGACCGGTCCGCGTTGAGTGAAATCTTTTCCGGCGGCGCAAATACGGCTGCGCGACTCTCCTCCTATGCACCCGACGACGCGCGACTGGGCCGGGCGACCCTGGTTGGCATCGCACTCGGCCTTTTCGCAAGCGCGCTCATTCTTTACAATCGCGGTTCTAACGGCGCGAACACGCTCATCGCGTTCGCGTGGTTTGTTTTCGCGATCACGCTGTCAGCCATTCTTTTCACGCGCGGCTTCGAACTCACCCGCAAATGGAACGCGTCGTTCGCTGTAACGCTTCGCGAAGAACTGAAGATCGATCTGCTGCGGATAGACAAACTCTCGATTATCGGCCGCTCGGCGGCACGGAGTGCGTTGGTGTGGTTTGTGGTCAGTGCTGTTGCTTGCCTGTTCTTTGTCGGAGGTGACATCGACCTTCCCTCCGCCGCTATCATGCTCGCGTGCGCCGCGATCGGCGTCAGCATGTTCGTGCGTGTGATGCTGAGCATTCATCACAAGATCATCGACGCGAAGCGGGTGGAACTAGAACACATCCGCTGCCAAATCGACGGCCTGCGGGCCAATCTAGCGGCCGACACCGGCACTGCCCCGCGCATCCACGGATTGTTGGCATATGAGAAGCGCATCCAAGACGCGCCGGAATGGCCGTTCGACCAGACGACGCTGGTGCGCGTCGGCGCATCGACATTGATCGTGACCGTGCCGTGGTTCGGACAAGCTATAGTCGGCTACCTTGTCGACCATCTCGCGCATTGAGTGGCGAACCGGCATAATGCGCATATGAGTGGGATTCGTGTTGTCATTGCAGGCGCAGGCGGGCGCATGGGCCAGTCGCTGGTTCGCGCGGTTGCGGCGTCGACGGATTTTAAGCTGACCGGCGCGCTAGTTCGCAAAGGCCATCCCGATCTCGGCACCGATGCCGGCACGCTTTCCGGATTAAAGCCGCTTGGCGTTGCCTTGGGCGACGATCCGCTGCCGGTGATCGCCGATGCACAGGCGATCATCGATTTCACGATACCCGACTACACAGTCGAATTAGCCGCTCTCGCGGCGCAAGCGCGCATCGTTGATGTGATCGGCACAACAGGGTTGTCGCCCACTGACAACGAGAAAATCCGCGCCGCTGCGCGTCACGCCGTGGTTGTGCAGTCAAGTAATATGAGTCTTGGCGTGAATTTGTTGGCAGCTCTTGCAAAGCAAGCAGCGAAGGCGCTTCCGGGTTTCGATATCGAGATCGTCGAGATGCACCATCGCGCGAAAGTGGATGCGCCGTCCGGCACGGCGCTAACGCTTGGCCGCGCCGCTGCCGAAGGCCGGGGTATTGCGTTCGAACCGCCATCCGCCGACCGAAGCGGCAAGCGTAAAGACCAAGAGATCGGATTCGCATCGCTACGCGGCGGCACGGTTATCGGCGAGCACGATGTGGTTCTAGCTGGCGAGCAGGAACGTATTATCCTGCGCCACGTCGCAGAGGACCGCTCCATTTTTGCAAATGGCGCTTTGGCCGCTGCCAAATGGGGACAGGGCAAGAAGCCCGGCCTCTATGCGATGGCAGACGTGCTCGGGCTCTGACGAAGCTCGGCCCGCGCCGCTTCCACCGCCAGCATCGCGCGCTTGCGCACCAATCCCCAATGATAGCCGTGCAACGCGCCGTCGCTTCCAAGCACGCGGTGGCATGGAATGAGCCATGAGATCGGGTTGCGGCCAACCGCCGTTCCCACTGCGCGGTTTGCTTTCGCATCACCCAAGCGTGACGCGATAGTTTTATACGACACCATCTTGCCGGACGGGATCGCGAGCAGCGCCTGCCATACTTTGATCTGCCATGGCGTGCCGAGAAGATGCAGACCAACATCCGAATGCGTTTCGAAAATCGCGTGCGAAGTTTCGTCAGCACGCTTCGTGTTCTCGCGATAGACAGCTTTCGGCCAGCGCGATTGCATATCGGCAAGCATGGCATCCTCCTCGCCCTCGTCACCGAACGCCAGACCACAAACACCTTTCGCGGTTGCCATCACCAACATCCGGCCAAACGTGCAATCCGCGAAGCCGTATTCGATTTCGACGCCCGCGCCACCTTTTGCATATTCACCCGGCGTCATCGCTTCGATCTTCAATGCGAGATCATGCAAGCGCGATGTGCCGGAGAGGCCGCTATCCATCGCCGCATCGAGCACGCTCGCGCCATTCGCAAGCTCGCGCTTGGCATGTTCCAGTGTCAGATGCCCAATGAAAGACTTTGGGCTGACGCCGACATGGCGCGTGAAGATCCGTTGGAAGTGGAATGGGGACAGTCCCACCAGTTCCGCGGCCGCTTCAAGGCTCGGCTGCTCGGTGTAGCGCTCGCTGAGATAGCGGATGGCGCGGCCCATGCGGCGCCAGTCGCGGGTTTGTTCGTAGTCGTGGAGTTGGATTGGTTCGCTCATGGACAGGATATTTATACCTGTCCGGAGCCGTTACGACCCGTTTCTTGCGGCTGAAAAATCGGCGGATTTCGCTTCAGAAAGCGCCGATTTCAGGCGATTGGCGAAATTTTCGCGCACGGCGGGCGCCAGAAACGCGCCGAGCTGAATGCTTTTACCGTGGCTGCGCAGATAGAGCCGGTTGGAGACTTCCATCCACGGCTGCAGGTCGACGCGCACCCAGTAGGGATTGAAAGCCAGCATTTTTGCATGGCCGCGGGCGGGCGTTTGCTCGACCGAAAGTTCATCTCGCGTCAGCATTACATGCTCGGATCGCCGCGCGCGAATTTTGCTTTCGCGAAACGCCCAGGCGAGCAGCAAAACGTCCAGACCCATGAACGGCGCGACCGGCCACGCACCGCGCAGAATAAAACTCAACGCAAATGCGGCATTGAACGACGCCACCAGCGCCAGAATGATCAGCAGTGCCCGGGCATCCATCGGCGGACTTGGGCGGAGCACCGTGTCTAGCAGGAGTGGTTCACGGTCCATGCGCGGATGATGGGCATCGTCAGCTTCCATTTCAACACCATAACGTGGCAAAAGATATTTTGTGCCGGATGACGGGCGCGCTTCCGCGACGATGGAACTTCAATGGGTAGGAAATTTACGCGTTCCGAAGCGGACGAGTTTTTCGCGCGTCTTAAAAAGCAGATGCCCGATCCGAAGACCGAGCTTGAATACAAAAACCCCTACACGCTGCTCGTTGCCGTCGCGCTGTCGGCACAGGCAACCGACAAAAGCGTAAACAAGGCAACAGAATCTTTGTTCAAGATCGCCGATAGGCCGGAGAAGATGGTCGAACTCGGCGAGAAGAGGTTAAGCGATCATATCAAGACCATCGGTCTTTACCGCACCAAAGCCAAGAATGTCATCGCGCTTTCGAAAATGCTGATCGAGAAGCATGGCAGCAAAGTGCCGCAGCATCGCGATGCCTTAGAAGAATTGCCGGGCGTGGGCCGCAAAACCGCGAATGTCGTTCTCAACGTCGCGTTCGGCGAGCCGACAATCGCTGTCGATACGCACATCTTCCGTGTTTCAAACCGCACGGAACTCGCGCCCGGCAAAAATCCACTTGAAGTCGAACTCGCGCTCGAAAAGATCGTGCCGGAAAAATATCTCCAGCACGCGCATCATTGGCTGATCCTGCATGGGCGCTATACATGCGTCGCGCGCAAACCGTTATGTCCGACATGCGTGGAGCGCGATCTCTGTCGTTTCAAAGATAAAACGAAAGAACTCCCGCCCGAAAAGCCAAGGCCTAAGCCACCGGCTTTCCGTCGATCCGCAAACGGTTGAGACATCCACTGTCCGCCGCTGCATCGCCGGGCCGCGGGATTGTCTCGACATGCTGCACCGACATTCCGCTCTGATCGGGATAGAGGAAGAAGAACGCGCGGCAACCCGCGCCGTCATAGCGCCAGATCTCGGCACCGCTGTCTTTGCGCACAAAAGCCGGCGGACCAAACGCGATGCGCAGTTGCTGCGATTGGAGTCCCGCAATACCAGCCGGTTCGCCCGATGGCGGCGCCGGCGGAAGATGTGTTGTAGCGCCAGGCTGTGCCGCGCACGCGGAAAGCGCCACAGCCGCAAAAGCAAATACGAACACGCGCCTCATGCCGGGCGATTCTCACGCTGGATACGTTTGAAAACATGCACCATGAATGCGGTTCCGAAAAGCGGCGCGATGAAATTCACGACCGGAATCTCCGATAAAAGCGCGATTACGATACCGGCGCCATAGATGGCGAATGTGTGACGCTTGCGCAGCGAGTCCGCCGCGCCCTTGCTCATATGGCGCAGCGCGATCAGCTCAAAGAACTCCCGGCCCAGAAGCCAGCCGTCCGCGAGAATCGTTGCGCCGCTTCCGACGCCCGGCAGCGTGATATCGACGGGCAAAAGCGCCAACGTCATTACAATGATCATTCCGGTGAACCGTAGGCCGGTGAAAACGCTGCCCCAGAATGGCGCGCCGGACGATGGCGCGTCGGTGGGATAATATTTCTTCTCCACATCGCGGGCGATGCCGTCGAGAAACAGCGCGGCAAAGAACGCCGTCACCGGCGCGCCGAGAAACACGAACACGACGATCAGCAGCAGCGACGCCAAAATGTCGATCGCCGCATTCATGCCATGGACCGGCAGCGGTGGCACATAATGCAATCCGTATTGCAGACCGATCAGCAGCAGGAAGAATAGCAGCAGCGTCAGGAACACGGCTTTCAGCAACACGCCGAAGAACGCGCCGTCGAAGATCATCGCGAAAGCTTTGCGCGCGCTTGCGAACAATGGCGCCGTCCTCTATTCCCGCGTCAGCTTATAGCCGGTCAAAAAGGGCATTCCGATGGCGTTCGATGTTGTGGGGCTTGGCAACGCCATTGTCGACGTGATCGCGCCGGTGGACGATGCCTTCCTGCTCCAGCACAACATCGCCAAAGGCGTGATGACGCTGATCGACGAATTCCGCGCCGATCAGCTCTACGGGGCATTCGCGCGCACGGCGGAAACGGCGGGGGGATCGGCGGCGAATACGATGGCTGGAATCGCCTCGTTCGGCGGCACTGGAATTTATGTCGGCAAAGTGAAGCGCGACCGATTGGGCGAAAGTTTTGCGCGCAGCATGAACGACGGAGGCATTCGCTTCAAAGTTCCGTTTGCAGAGGAAGGCCCATCGACGGCTTGTTCGCTGATAGCGGTCACGTCGGACGGGCACCGCTCGATGAACACCTATCTCGGCGCGAGCCGCGAACTCACGCCGCGTGATATCAAGGCGGATGATATTGAATCCGCGTCTATCGTCTATGTTGAGGGCTATCTGTGGGATGCACCCGATGCGAAAGCGGCAATTCAGAAAGCGTTGAAAATCGCAAAGGCTGCGGGGCGCAAAGTGGCATTCACGTTGTCCGATCCGTTTTGCGTTTCGCGCTGGCGCGATGAGTTCGTGGCGCTGTTGAAGTCGGATATCGATATTCTGTTTGCAAATGAAGATGAGGCGAAGGCGCTGTTCGAAGTCGAAAATTTCGACGATGTGTTCCAGTCGCTGCACGCGTGGAATGGCATCGCGGCGATGACCCGATCCGAAAAAGGCTGCGTCGTGGCGCGCGGCAAAGACGTGCATGTCATTGACGCGGTGCCGGTCGCGAAAGTTGTAGATACCACCGGCGCGGGCGATCAATATGCCGCCGGATTCCTTTATGGCCTTACACATAGCAAAGGTCTGGCCGATTGCGGACGTCTGGGTTCGCTCGCCGCCGCCGAAGTGATTTCGCATTACGGCGCGCGGCCAGAAACGTCGCTCAAAGCCCTCGCGAGCAAAGCCGGGCTAATCTGATTACTCGCCAATGATGTGCAGCGCTACCTGACGCGTATGCGGCGCATCACGATGCTCGAACACGTAGATGCCTTGCCAGGTTCCGAGCGCCATCTTTCCGCCGATCACCGGAAGCGAAAGCGCTGTTTGCGTCAGCGCCGAGCGGATGTGGCTCGGCATATCGTCCGGCCCTTCGGTGGTGTGGCGATAGTTTTTTGGATCGTGGGAAACAAGCCGACTGAAGAAACTGCTCAGGTCCGTCAGCACATCCGGATCAGCATTTTCCTGAATCAGAAGCGATGCCGATGTGTGCCGAATGAAGCAGGTGAGAAGGCCGTGGGCAATTTTCGCGGAGGCTACGAATTTCTCCACGCCATCGGTGACGTCATAGAGTCCCGGCCCCTGCGTTTTCGTTTCTAGCGTGTGATGCGCCTGTTTCATGGCTCGCTCTTGCGCAGATAGACATACAACGCGCCTTCGCCGCCGTGGCTCCGGTGAGCATTCCGCACATCCGCAATCAAACGTGCCAGTTCCGGTTCCGCCAGCCAACGCGGCGCCATCGTCTTGTGAACACCGCGTCTACGTGTCTCTAACTCAAGATCGAACGGCGCATCATCAGGTCGCGGCTTGCCGCCTTTACCGGTCACCACGATCACCAGCCGCAAGCCGCGCCGGTAAGCGCCGCGGATGAAATTGACGAGCGCGCGATGGCCTGCCAGCTCAGTCATCCCATGCAGATCGAGACGCGCTTGCGGCTCCAACTCACCGCGGCGCAAGCGATCCGACGTGTTTCCGTCGAGACCGGTATGTTTTGCGCTTTTCGATTTTCGCGCTGTTTCAAGCTTCGGTGTTTTGATCGGCGCGAGCGGGATGGCCTCTTTGAACGATTGCTCGAACAGAGCGCGTTCTTCGTCGCTGACCTTTCGGCGGGTCATGGCATCGCGAAGTCTTGCGATGTGCCTAGCCGTGCAGCCACCGCTTTGGGCAGCAACACATACATCTGCCCACCGGATTTCATGCGCCCTGCGATGGATTCAGAGTCTGGGCCA
>DASZML010000222.1:0-6801 GCA_035551875.1 Rhizomicrobium sp. | reverse complement strand
GGCGAGAAGGTCGCGTCCGAAATCGGTGGCGTGTTTTGCGAAGTGAATGTGACGAACGATGAAAGCGTCTCGGAAGGTTTCAAGAAAGCGCGGGCGGCGAACGGTCAAGAACGCGTCCTCGTAAATTGCGCCGGTACCGGCAACGCAGCAAAGACCGCCTCGCGCGACAAGAAGACAGGTGAGATCAAATTCTTTCAAGCGAAAGATTTCGACCGCATCATTCAGATAAATCTCGTGGGCACATTCCGCTGTATCGCGATGAGTGCCGCTGGGATGCTAACCCTCGACCCGCTGGAAGGCGGCGAACGCGGTGCGATCGTGAATACTGCCTCGGTCGCGGCGCAAGACGGTCAGATCGGCCAGGCGGCCTACACGGCATCGAAAGCTGGCATTAACGGCGTGACGCTCGTCGTTGCGCGCGATCTGGCGCAAGAAGGCATCCGCTGCAACACGATCATGCCCGGTCTGTTCAATACGCCGCTTCTGGCAGGCGCGCCGGAGCAGGTGAAGCAGGCGTTGGGCGCGCAAGTGCCGTTCCCACCGCGCCTCGGCAATCCGCCGGAATATGCTTCGCTCGCGTTGCAGATGATCATAAACGGCTATTTCAACGGCGAGTGCGTTCGTCTCGACGGTGCGATCCGGATGGCGCCGCGCTGAACCAGCGCGAGGCCGTGTGCGGTTCAAAGGTCGTCAGTTTGACGATCGGTTTGTTAGTACGCCGCCAGTTCGTGGATCTGACTGTTGGCGAGCGTGAGCTTTGCGATGGAAAGATCGCCTGTGCGCTCCAGTTCATCGAGAAATGATCGCGTGCGTTCCAGTGCATCGGCATGTTCGTCCGCCCACGCGGCAGCGGCGTCGGAACCTTCGGCACGCGTGCGATCGATCTTTTCGTGCTCAAATCCTTGCAATACCTGCGCTGTGAGCGCGCGTTGCCCTGCGAAGAGATCGTCCACAATGCGCCTTATAGCGAGCCGGTCCCAATGTTCGCCGGCCGCGATACGCGAAGCCAGACCGCGCACACGATCCAGACCCACAATCGCACCGATGGCGAAATAAGCACCCGCGACAAGGTCGATGCCGAGCGATCGGTTGTATGCAAGCTGCGCGATTTCCGGCGCCGCACTTAGGAGCGGCAACACGGCAACATCCTCCGCCACATCGAGCGGCGCGCCGGCTTGCTGTAGCTCGTGAATGCGCGCTTCGGTGTCACGTGCCTCGTAGGGCGACACGAGTGATGCGAACGTGCCACGCAAGGCATCCACGCCTGCCCGATGCCGCGCGATGGTCTCGGCAAGCGGCGCATCTGCCGGCACGTTTATGAGGAACCACAGACCCAGGCGGCGCAGCAATTCGGCAACGTCGGCATACATGCTGATCTGAATGTCGGATTTCAGCTTGCCGTCGAGCGCATCGATGCGCTCGCTGAGCGTCGACAACCCGAATGCACCTTCAGCGGCTACGAAGGATCGCGCGACGCGCGATGCCGGTGCGCTCGACGTTTCCTTCATTCGCTGCACGTAAACGGGTCCGGCAAGATTGACGATGCGATTTGCGAGAGAAGTCGAGATAATCTCGCGTTTCAGGCGATGTTGTTCCAGTTCTCCCGGAAATTTTTCGACGGCTTTATCTGGGAAGTAAGCCGCAAGGGTTGCAGCAAAATAAGGATCGTCCGGCAAATCGCTGGCAACGATTTCCGCATCCAGATCAAGCTTGGCATAAGCGAGAAGCACGGCAAGTTCGGGCCGAGTGAGACCTTTCATGTCCTGCGCGCGTTTGCGAAGGTCCGCGTCGCTTGGCAGAAATTCGACCGCACG
Source organism: Rhizomicrobium sp. (assembly GCA_035551875.1). Classification (GTDB taxonomy): domain Bacteria; phylum Pseudomonadota; class Alphaproteobacteria; order Micropepsales; family Micropepsaceae; genus Rhizomicrobium. The sequence continues at coordinate 4,987 of DASZML010000222.1, read as the reverse complement.
ATCAAGTTTTCCGCGACGCTCCAAATCGCGAATGAAGCGCGACTGGCTGTCGAGATCGCGTACCCCTCGCGACTGTGAAACGGAAAGCGTTTTGGTTTGTTCGTAATTGTCGCGCAACACGTGTGCGGCCACGTCATCGGTCATGTCGGTGAGGAACGCATCGCGCGCCTCCCCTGAAAGCTCTCCACGTCGCTGTGGTGCGCCGAGAAGGATTTTCAAATTGACTTCATGGTCCGAGGTATCGACACCGGCCGAATTGTCGATGGCATCGGTGTTGATGCGTCCGCCGGCCATCGCGTATTCGACACGGCCAAGCTGCGTGACGCCCAGATTGGCGCCTTCCCCGACAACCTTTGCCCGAATGTCGGCGCCATTGATGCGGATCGCATCGTTGGCGCGGTCACCCGCGTCGGCATTGCTTTGCGCGGACGATTTGACGTAAGTGCCAATTCCACCGAACCACAAAAGATCGACGTCTGATTTCAGGATCGCCCGCATCAATTCTGCCGGCGTTGCGCGGTCAGCCGGGAGACCTGTGATTGTTTTCATTTCGGGCGATAGCGCGATTTCTTTCACGCTGCGCGCGAAAACGCCGCCGCCTTTGGAAATCAAGTCCTTGTTGTAGTCGGCCCAACTCGACCGCGGCAGGTCGAACATGCGTGCGCGTTCTTTCCAGGACGCCGCAGGATCGGGATCCGGATCGATGAAGATGTGGCGGTGATCGAATGCGGCCAGGAGCTTTGTCTGCTTCGACAGCAGCATGCCGTTGCCAAACACGTCGCCCGACATGTCCCCCACGCCTACGCAGGTGAACGGTTCGCTCTGGATATCGCGATTTATCTCGCGGAAGTGGCGCTTTACCGCTTCCCAGGCGCCCTTCGCGGTGATGCCCATTTTCTTATGGTCGTAGCCATGGCTGCCGCCGGAGGCGAATGCATCGCCGAGCCAGAAGCCGCGGCCTTCCGCGATACCGTTGGCGATATCGGAGAACGTCGCCGTTCCTTTGTCGGCGGCCACGACGAGATAGGGATCGTCATTGTCATATCGCACGACATGCTCGGGCGGCACCACCGATCCGTCGGCATGCAAATTGTCGGTCACATCGAGCAATGCGTTGATGAACATCGTGTACGCGGCAATGCCTGCGGCCTGCACGTCCTCGCGCGTTGCATTCAATGGCAATTGCTTCGGATAGAAACCGCCTTTCGCGCCTACGGGCACGATCACGGCATTCTTCACCTGCTGGGCTTTAACGAGGCCCAGCACTTCAGTTCGGAAATCTTCGCGCCGGTCGGACCAGCGAATTCCGCCGCGGGCGATCCGGCCGAAGCGCAAATGCACGCCTTCGACTTGTGGCGAATAGACGAAGATTTCGACATGCGGGCGCGGTGCTGGCAATTCGTCCAGCTTTTGCGAATCCATTTTGATCGCAACGTACGGTTTCGCATTGCCGTCTTTGTCCGGCTGGAAAAAGTTCGTGCGCAGTGTGCAATCGATGATGTTGCGGAGGCGGCGGATGATGCGGTCGTCGTCGAGGCTCGGCACGTCGTGTAATGCAGCGTCGACGCGGCCACGGATCGCGTTCGCAGCATCGCCGCTCTTGCTGGCGTCCGGATTGTGCAGCGTGTGGAAGAGTTCGATGAGCAACCCTGCGATGTCCGGATTTCGGAACAAAGCCTGCTCTACATAGTCCTGGCTGAATGCAAAGCCCGCTTGACGCAGATATTTCGCAGCCGTGCGCAGGATCGTCACGTCGCGCCACTCCAACCCGGCCGAGATCACGAGCTTGTTGAAACCGTCGCTTTCCGCTGTGCCGGAAACAATCGCCTGAAAGGCATTTTCGAGCGGGGCCTTTATGTCCGCGACATCGGCGGGACCCTCGTCGGCGCGCTCCATCAGAAAATCCAGCACGGCCGCGTCGCCGTTCCAGCCATCGCTCGTTTCTAGCGCGATGGTGTAACTGTCTTCCGCGATCACACGGAAGCCGAGATTCTCGAATACCGGCAGCGAAGCCGATAAGGGCAGCACAGGCCCCAAGACATAAAGTTTCAGCCGCAGCGCATTGTGTTCGTCGCGCTGATGGCGATAGACGCGCGCTTGAATGGCGGGCTGCATGCCGCTCTTGGCGAGCGCTTCGAGCTCGGCCAAATCAAGAACCGCGGTTTCCGGTGAAAACACGTCCCGGTAGCGTGCGGGAAATCCGGTCGCGTTGCGTTGGAACATGCGATGCGCATCGGCTTCCCCATGCTCGTCCATGAGAGCGGACATGAAACCGTCGTCCCATGTGCGAATGGCGTTCGCGATCTGCGTTTCCAGTGCGTGAACACTTACATGCGGGCGGGGGCCATCGTTGCGGCCGACGATGTAGTGCACGCGTGCCAGCGTCGTGTCGTCGAGTGCGGGGACCGCAGCGGACATGCGTCCGTTGAACGCTTTGGCGAGGATCGCATGAATTTTTTCTCGCACCGCGGTGTCATAGCGATCGCGGGGCACGAATACCAAAATCGAAACAAAGCGGTCGAACCGGTCGAACCGTAAAAACACGCGGACCTTGGGACGTTCGCCCAGGCGGATGATTCCGATCGCGGTGGCGAACAACTCGTCCTCGCTGATCTGGAACATTTCGTCGCGCGGATAGGTGTCGAGGATATGCGTGAGCGCTTTGCCATCGTGACTGTCGGCCGCGAGACCAGCGCGTTCTTTCACATGCTTCACTTTTGCACGCAGCAATGGGATCTCGTTCGGCCGCCGGCTGTACGCCCCCGACGTGAAGAGACCGACAAAGCGGCGCTCGCCGACGAGTTTCCCGCTGGCATCGAAAATCTTGATCCCGAGATAATCCATATGTACGCGACGATGGATCAGGCTGCGCTCGTTCGACTTGGTGATGATGAGTGGATTGGACTGCTTAAGGAATCCGCGAACTTCTGGCGTCAACGTGCTGCGATCTTCGCCGCGGCGGATGACTCGCGCTTCGAAATGCGACAGCACGCCGAGGCCGGTTTCGATCTGCGGCAGAAGCCGTCCGCCGTCGCTATCGTCATAGGTATAATCGCGCGCACCGAGGAAGGTGAAGTGATTGTCGCCCAGCCACTCTAGGAACGCGATGCTTTCGACCCATTCCTCCGGATCGCCTTGTGGCTTTTGCGCTTTGAGGATCGCAACGGTTTCCTTCAGATGCGCGAGCATTTTTTTCCAGTCGCGCACGGCAAGCCGGACCTGTGTGAAAACGCTCTGCGCGCCTTCCACCAGCGAACGCGCTCGTTCGCCTTCGATCATCGCATCTAAAACCAATACGATGATGCTCTCATGTACCGCTTTGCCATTCGCGGCACGTTTGCCGGCCGCATCGCGCAATGTGGTCATGACGGGATGGAACAGCGCATGGACACGCATGCCGTTTGCACTCATGTCTGCGATCAGCGAGTCGAACAGAAATGGGGAATCGTCATTGATCGCAATAAAGATACTTTCGCTGCGCGTTGCGTCGTCCGCATGCGCTTGAAACGGCACGATCTCGACATGGCTATCGCCGGGTGCGCGCGTTGACGTCCGCGCGAAGACTTCACTGGCGAGAGTCGCCAGGCATTGCGGCGAATAGCGAGAAATGTCTTCGGGTGGTGCGCTTGCAAACAGCGCATCGAAAAATGCGACAAGTTGCGGATTGTCGCTCTTCAGAAGTTGGCGGGCGGCGGCGATCTGGCGTGCCGCATAACTTTCGTCGAATTGCGCCGCGTGCGGCGCGTCTGCAGGATCGGAGCCCGCTTCTTTCAATGTATTAGTGGTCATGATCGTCCATTGGGCGGGAGGATGAGCAGCAGGCGCGTCATCCTAGTTCCGGAACAACACGACGAGGTTAACGCCCCCGTTTAGAGCGCGAACCTAAGCCCGGAATGGCGAACGCGAAAGGTGGAATTAGGGCTTAGGAAACAGCCAGTTCCGCGAAATTGTTAGATGACTTCTCGACCCGGCTTCGACCGAGAATCCAGAAAGTTGCGCCGCCGACCGCCGCGCAGGCAATAAGCACAAAGGCAGCCGCAAGCGGCCCCTCAGGAAGTGGTCGAACGACGCTGGCAAAAGCGGCCAACGCCGCGACGGGCGCGGTGAATGCGACAACTGTCTCCCGGTGGCGCAGGGTCAGCGCCATCAGAATGCAGGGTAGAGCCGCGAATATTGTCAGCCCCATCGGGGGCGTCGTCGGTTGCAGAGCAAGATAAGCGCCCGCGCCCCACGCAAATCCGCTGTAGGCGGAAATGGCGACGAAATCGCGTGCGAAATTGCGGAGGCTCGATCGTTCGAAGGGCGCTGCAATCGCTTGTCGATATGACCGCAACATCGCGCCAACGCCGATCAGCATCAGAACGCTCCATGTCGCCAATTCCGGCTTAGGCATTGCGCCCAAAGAACTGGCTGAGACGATGATGACACAAACACCGAGGAAGCTGGCCGCATAGGGCGCGCGGCCCAGCAGATTGGCGAGCATCGCAATCTCGCGCGCCTCGTCGTGCAATACTCTGAGCTTGGCCACCGGATCGAACGCGGGGTTTTGTGAAATGTGAGGATTGATCTGCAGAAGAGCGGTCATAGGCGCGCCTCACGGGCTGAAAATGTGAACGGGGATACGCTCGGCTTGGACGATTAAGAATGTCTTAATCACGCGGTATTCGATGATTCGTTCCCAAAGTTCCAGCTTTCCGCAGATTCGGTGCCGAAATTCGATGCCACAGGCCGTCATATTCGATCTGGAATTCACGGCGTGGCCCGGATCGATGCAACGCAATTGGATGGCGCCCGGCGAGTTCAAAGAGGTCGTGCAGATCGGCGCGGTAAAGGTCGATGCCGCTACGTTTGCTCACGTGGGCGACTTCGAATGTCTCGCAAAGCCGCGCTTAAATCCCGTGATTTCGAGTTATCTCGAACAGCTCACGGGCATCAAGAACGATGCCGTTGCAAATCGCGGCGTTGATTTCGCGGACGCGTTTGCGCG
>DASZML010000221.1:0-4576 GCA_035551875.1 Rhizomicrobium sp. | reverse complement strand
TGCTCATCCGGCAGATCGCCGAGCGCGAAGCCGGCGCCCGACCACCAGATCTTCTGGAACGTGTCGCCGGGATCTTCGACCGGCGGATCAACGGCTTCAAGATGCGCGCCCATCGCCTCGAAGCGCTTCACCGCGGCAGCGCACAGCGCCTCGACCTCCGGAACGATTTTCTTGACCCAGCCCAAACGCGGCGACCACGCGATCATCTTGCCGCGCATCGGCTGTTCCAGCTCGGCGGCGTAGTCAGTGGGATCGAATGGCAGATTGAACCAGTCGCGGGCGTCCGGCTTGGAAATCACATTCATCAACATCGCGCTGTCGCGCACCGTGCGGCTCATCGGGCCGACATGCGCGACGCTGCCGAATGGCGACAACGGATACGCCGCGACGCGGCCGAAGCTCGGCTTCAATCCATAGGTGTTCGTGAAGCTCGCGGGAATGCGGATCGAGCCGCCGCCATCGGTGCCGAGCGCGAGCGGGGTGAACCGCGCAGCGAGTGCTGCCGACGAACCTCCGGACGATCCGCCCGGCGTCTTATTCTTGTTCCACGGATTGCGCGTGATGCCGGTAAGCGGCGAATCCGTCGAGCCTTTCCAGCCGAATTCGGGCGTCGTGGTTTTGCCGATGAGAACAGCGCCGGCTTCGCGCAGCCGCGCGACCGTCGGCGCATCTTCTTCCCACGGACCTTTCGGATCGACGGTCAGCGAACCGCGCCGCGTCGGCCAGCCTTTGGTGACGAGCAGATCTTTCACCGCCACCGGCACACCATCCAGCGGCGACAGCGGATCGCCTTCCTGCCAACGCTTCTCGCTTGCCTCGGCTTGCGCGAGAGATGTTTCCGCGTCGACGAGACAGAAGGAGTTGATCTCGCTATCGAGCGCTTCGATCCGCGCGAGACAGCTTTGCGCCACCTCGACCGGCGACAGATCGCCATCGTGAAAGGCGCGGGAAAGTTCGTGCGCGGTCATTTCATGCGGTTCGGCGGCCATGCGGCAGTCCTTTCAATCACCTCCCCCTTGTGGGGAGGTCGGAGAGCAAAGCGATCCGGGTGGGGCATCCAGAGTACGAGTCCCCACCCGAAAATTTGCCAAGTGCAAATTTCGACCTCCCCATAAGGAGGAGGTGATTATCAATTTACTTTGGTCAGTGCAGCTTCGACACCCTTCTCGATCAGTTTTAGCGAGACGCTATCCGTCTCGAACACCGTCACCGAGCAATTGTCCGGCGAGAACGCGACGACGCGATTGTCCTTCGTCGCCGCGCCCATGATGACGTTTATCGCGACATAGTGGGAGAACACCACCGTGTCTTGCGGGATCGCCGTCACCGTCGCGATGCAGTGCTCGCGCCATGCGGCGAGTTCGGGATTCACCGTGCGCCAGGTGCCTTCCATCAATTTGCGCAGCCACACGACACGTTCCTCCAGCGAAATCGACGGCGATGGAATTTCCGCCACCGCATCTTCGATGATCGGCGTCTTGTTCCAAATCTTCGCCAACGGCGCGGCAGTCTGCTGCGTGCGCGCGAGTGGACTCGACAAGATCGGCAACGGTCCAATGCCTTTCAGTTTCTGCGCGACGGTTTCCGCCTGTTCTCGTCCCAGCGCGTCGAGCCCCGGATCCATCGCGCCGCCAAAACCGGCTTCAGCCTTGCCATGCCGCACCATGTAAATCTTTGCCATCAAGTCCTCTGAGAATTTCCGCGATGCTAAATCGCGACCACCTTACGGCCGAAGCGGAAGTAGAGCAGCCCTAGGATCAAGCAAGCCGCGCCGCTGATCAGCGCATCCGCAGCGAATGTACCCATCACGCCGCCGAAGTCGTAAGCATGGCCATCAATCATCTGCATGTATGTCAGCGGAATTTGCGTGACGCCGATGAGCACGCCGTATTGCGTCGCCGCGAGCGGATTGTCGTGTCCGATAACACGCAGCGTTATGGCATTGGCAGCGGTGAAGGCGGCGGCTTGGAACACGTTCTGCCCCATCACTGCGACACCGAAGACGATCCAGTCGCGCGGCGCGGGGATTAACGACAGCGTGGCAGCGGCGCCGAACAGCCCGATCAGAAGATACACCGCAACCGGTGAAATCCGCTTGGTGATGAATGGCACAATCAAACTTCCGACAACGCCCGCAATGGCCACGCCAGCGCCGCCGATCGCACCTACCAACTCATCGGAGGCGTGATAATCGCGACCGAACCCGGACAGGGTGTTCGTCAGCGCGAAAGATGCCGACGGAGCGAGGAATATTAGAAGCACCCACTGCACATCTTTGCGCCGGAACAATGCGGCGACATCCTGCGCGAAGTTTTTGAAACTCTCGGACGCAAGCTTCCGGTCCGCCAGGGGACATGGCGTATAAATGAAAAGCGGCAGCACCAACAGGATCAAAGAGGAGATCGCCGCTTCACCGAATGGAAATGGCAGAACCCGGATCGCGTAGATAATGAACGCCGCCACCACGCCACCCGCGCCGAAATTGACGACGTTAAACCACGCGCCTAACGAATCTTTTTGCTCTTTCGGCACCAAATCGCCGAACCAGCCGCCCACGGCGTTGATACACATCGCCACCGACAAACCGGCAAGGAAAAGCAGGACCGCCAAAAGCACGACGTGGTGGATCGCCACCATTGCGCCGAAGTTGCACAGCGCGCCGAGAACAGAGAAGACGATCGCATATGTGCGCCGCCGGAACCGCCAATCGAGCAGCGGCGACATGGGGATGTTGATGAAGCCCGCGGCCAAGAACAGCGATGTCACGATGGCAATCTGCGCTTCAGGCACATGGGCTGACGCAAGCAGATCAGGCACCGCGATGATGCCGACCGACCCATTGATCGCGAGCGGCAAGTATCCCCAGCCGAGCAACCAGGGTGGCGGAAGTTTTTGTGCGTCTGTCACGCGCTCAATGCCTGCCACGCCGCCATCGCGAGGCCGAAGCCGCGCATGTCGCCGGTTGTCGTGCCGTGCATCACGTTCATCACATAAGAGAGTGTCGTGCGCGCATCGTAATCGATGATGACGATAGAGCCGCCATAACCACCCCAGTAGATTGTGTTGGGGTTGGGTAGTGGCACCGCACCGCCCGCAAGGCCAAAGCCCATGCCGAAGCGTGCGGGAATGCCCATCACCTTGTCCGTGCCTTCGATCTGAAGTTCGAGCGCCTTGCGCGCGCCCGCTTCCGACATGAAGCGCTTGCTCTTCGCCACGCCGCCGTTCGCAAGGATGGTGTGAATTTCCGCGACCGAACGTGCATTGCCCGTGCCACCCGCGGCTGGAATCTCCGCGCCGCGCCACGCGCGCGTTTTGGTTTCGCTTACATCGATACCGGGATTGGTCGCCATGTTCTTCTGGATTTCGTTTTGCTCACCATTGTCGCCGACCGCTTCACCGGGCGGTGGCGGAATCAATTCGGCGACGCGATCGTCGTCCGATGCGGGCAATCCGATCCAGAAATCCGCTTGTAGAGGTTCGGCAATCTCTTCGCGGAAGACTTTGCCGACGCTCTTGCCGGTCACGCGGCGAATGACTTCGCCGACGAGATAGCCTTGCGTCAGGGCGTGATAACCGGGCGCGGTGCCCGGCTCCCAGAACGGCGCCTGCGCGGCGAGCAGCGACGTCATTTTGTCCCAGTCGTAGATATCCTGCGTCGTGATCTTCTCTTTCCACCCCGAAAGACCGGCGGAGTGGCTCATCAGATGCGCGACGGTGATGTTTGCCTTTCCGTTCGCGGCGAACTCCGGCCAGTATTTCGCGACGGGCGCTTTGAAATCGATCAAGCCGCGATCGGCGAGCAAAAGCGCAGTCAGCGCCGTCATCGTCTTGGTGGTAGAATAGACGTTGATAATGGTGTTCTTCACCCACGGCTTGGTCTTCGCGGCATCCGCGTAACCGCCCCAGATATCGACGATGGTTTCGCCGTCTCGCGTCAAACAGAACGATGCGCCGATATCGCCCTTGGTGGCGAAATTGTCGGCGAAAGTATCTCGAACCTTCTCGAAGCCTGGTTTCACGAGGCCATGTATTTCGGTCACTATCTTAACTCCCCATCGTCCCGATTTGTCATGGCCCGCAGTTCTAATCTGTCATGGCCCGCCGGGGTGCAGGCCAGAGTTTGCATCAATACTATTTGAACTCGAACAAATTCCGCTCGCCCGGCGTAACAGTGCCTTCGCGGTCAAGAATTTCTTCGCGCATCATCCAGTCGAGCGTCGCGTCGTCATCGGACGTGTTGGCGAGGAAGCGGCGGTTCTGCGCGTCGCGCCCGACCACGATGCCGAAGCGTTTGCCCTTGCGATCGGTGACGACGGTGTAGGTCTCGACTTTCGCCGTGCCTTCCGGCCGCTCGATCACCTCGGGCCGCGCTTCGGCGTCAATTTCTTTCTGATACGATTTCGGGTCTTCGCGTTTCCATGCGCCTTTCGTGGGCGTCGTCGAATAGATCCCCGCGGAATGTTTGGTCACATACCAGCCATTCGCCGTGCACAAACCAAACTTGCCCGGTGCACCGCGCAGCTTCTCCATCATCGTCACGAGGGAATGCATGACGTAATTGTTCCCCGCGCCGCCG
>DASZML010000220.1:0-2237 GCA_035551875.1 Rhizomicrobium sp. | reverse complement strand
CGGCGTGAAAAAGCCGGAACTCATGCATGTCACGCGCATGATGCCAAAGCGAAAAGACGAAGTGCTCGATGGTGGTTCGCTTTACTGGGTCATCAAGGGGCAGGTTGCCGTGCGGCAGACCATTCTCGATCTGCGCGGCGTCACCAAGAACGGTACCCCACATTGCGGCATCATCTATGACAAGGAGTTGGTGCCGGTAAATCGGCGCCGCTACCGCGCATTCCAGGGCTGGCGCTATCTCGATCCGAAAGATGCCCCCGCCGATACGCGCATCCCCAAGGGCGGGAAGGGGTTGCCGGAAGATCTGCAAGCTGAGCTGGTCTCGCTCGGACTCCTTTAGTCGCCCCAGCCGACTTTCAGTGCGTTGACGAAATTCAGTCCGAGCACTTTCTCCGCCACACGTTCGGAATAGCCACGTTTCAAGAGCGCATCGGCGATGATCTCCAAACGCATCGGCGTGTTCAGACCGATGACATAGAGCGGCCGGTCTTCTTCCGGTGCTGCAACGCCTGCTTTGTGGCGGTCGTCTTCGTCCTTCTGAAATGCGGCCATAGCTTTCGGTGAAGTGTCCCAGGCCGTCATGGCGCTGTCGCTTCCGATGCCAACATGATCTTCGCCGCAAACTTTCAGCGCATGGGTCATGTGTGCCATGTAGTCGTCGAGCGTCGGCTGTTTGGGGCTCGCTGTGAGATAGCAAAGATCGTAGATGCCAATGACACCGCCCTGATCTGCGACAGCACGGAGAAGGTTATCCGGCTTATTGCGTGGATGCTCGTGAATCGCAGCGCAACCAGCATGCGTAATGATAGCCGTCTTTTTCGTGGCTTTCAGAGCGTCGAACGAGGTTTTGATGTTCGAATGGCTGAGGTCTAGCGCTACACCTTGCTTGTTCATCGCCTCGATGGCTTTGCGGCCGAGTTCTGTCAGGCCGCTATTCGCGTCACCGAGACAACCCATGCCAAACGGCGTGGCGACATTGTAGGTGATCTGCATCACGCGCACGCCAAGGCCACGGAAGGCTTCGATGCGTTCCGGCTTACCGTTGAGCGGCGTCACAGTTTCAAATGAGAAGAGAACGGCGGTTTTGTTTTCTTGCTTTGCGCGCGCGAAGTCCTCGTAACGGCGGATCTGAATGAAATCGTTCGGATAGAGTTCAAACACATATTGGTAGCTCGCGATCTCCGCGACCGTATCTTCGAAGCTGTTATCAAATCCGCCGAGCGAACTTTTCATCGCGGTCACACCGGAATTGTGCATGAGATCCAAGCGTTCGCGCGGGTAGGGTGGTTCGCCATCCAGCGGTGGGTAGAGATTGGCGTCGAACACTAGCGAGCGTTTGTAGAGCGCACGTGCTTGCGCCGTCACGCTACTATCGTCATCCGCGAATGCGCGCGGATTGATCGCTACCACCGCCGTTGCGGCGCTCATCGCCGCGAGCATATTTCGTCTGTTCATGTCTCTTCCTCAGACTGCCATGTTGTCGATGAGCCGTGTGTTGCCGATCTTTGCAGCGGCCAGAATGCGTGCGGGTTTCGCGATGTCCGCGATCTTCGCCAGTGTTCCGGCATCGCGCACGGCGACGTAGTCCACGGTGTCGAAGCCTGACTTCAAGATCGCATTGCGCGCGGTGGTGATTGCGGTCGGGATATCCTTACCGCCGCGAATGCGCTCAGCGGCGCTTTTCAGGATTTGGTTCAGTTGGCCCGCGATCTGGCGTTGCTCGAGCGAAAGATAGGCGTTGCGCGAGGACATCGCCAATCCGTCCGCTTCGCGAACGATCGCACCGCCCGCTATGTCGATGGGCAAGCGCAAATCCGTCACCATGCGGCGGATGACGAGAAGCTGCTGATAGTCCTTCTCCCCGAAGATCGCGTAGTCGGGCATCGTCGCTATCAGAAGCTTGGACACCACTGTTGCCACGCCGCCGAAGAAATGTGGCCGGTGGTCGGTTTCCAATCCTGCGCTCGGCCCGCCGACTTCGATCTTTGTCGCAAAGCCGTCCGGGTACAGTTCAGGTACCGTCGGCGCAAAGAGCAGATCGGCTTTACCGGTGCTCGCGAGTTTGTCGGCGTCGTCCTGAAGTTGACGTGGATACCGATCGAAATCTTCGTTCGGTGCGAACTGCGCCGGGTTTACGAAAATGCTGACCACAACCTTCTGACAAACACTTCCTGTCTCGCGGACGAGGCTTAAATGGCCTTCGTGCAGCGCGCCCATCGTCGGCACGAGGCCGACCC
>DASZML010000219.1:0-4659 GCA_035551875.1 Rhizomicrobium sp. | reverse complement strand
TCGGTGCGCGCCCAATCGTTGAGCTTGTCGAAGAACGAGCGCGGCTGTGGCCCGGGCCCAGGCCCAGGGATCGCGCGCACAGTTTTGTTCTTGAAGGCTTTGAACTCGACATCGTCGCGCGCGAAAACGTCCGACACATCGCTGATGAGGATCGGATTGCGAAGATCGGGCTTGTCTGTGCCGTATTTCAGCAACGCTTCGTCATAAGGAATGCGCGGATATGGCGCTTTGGCGACCGTGCGGCCATTGGCATATTCCTCGAACACGCCCTGCAGCACAGGCTCCGCCATCGCAAATACATCATCTTGCGTGACAAAGCTCATCTCGACGTCGAGCTGGTAGAACTCGCCGGGCGAACGATCCGCGCGGCCGTCTTCGTCTCGAAAGCACGGAGCGATCTGAAAGTAACGGTCGAAGCCCGCGACCTGGATCAACTGTTTGAACTGCTGTGGCGCCTGCGGCAGCGCGTAGAACTGGCCAGGATAACGACGCGAGGGCACGAGAAAGTCGCGCGCGCCCTCCGGCGATGATGCAGTCAAGATCGGCGTCTGAAATTCGGTGAAGCCCTGGTCGTACATCCGGTTGCGCAGCGAGCGAATGATGTTCGCACGCAGCATGATGTTCTTGTGCAGCCGTTCGCGGCGCAGATCGAGGAAGCGATATTTGAGGCGAACGTCTTCGGGATAGTCGAGATCGCCGAACACCGGCAGCGGCAATTCCTGCGCCTGACTCTGAACCTTGAGCGAGCCGATGCGGATTTCGACTTCGCCGGTGGGCAAATCCTTGTTCTTCGTTTCATCGGTGCGCGCGACGACCGGACCAGTGATGGTCACGACCCATTCCGAGCGGCACTTGTCGGTTTCCGCGAAAGCGGCTTCGTCCGGCTCGATCACCGCCTGGGTGACGCCGTAATGGTCGCGCAGGTCGAGGAAGATCAGCCCGCCATGGTCGCGGCGCCGGTTCACCCAGCCCGAAATGGTCACCGTGCGTCCAACGTCAGCGGCACGGAGCGATCCACAAGTATCCATGGCGCCCTGGGCGTTGCGGGAGCGGTAGGGATGGGCTTCAGACACCGGGGATTCCTCGAAAAACGGGGCGTATGTGGCGGGTCGAGGCCCCTTGGGTCAAGGCCCGTTTCGGCACTTCAAATGTCGCAAACAGAGCCTAGTGTGGGCCGGTAGATCGAAGGAATCAGCCATGAAGTTCGCTCGCCTTGTGCCCGCTCTGGCGCTGGCCGTCGCCGCCGCCTGCCCCGCCCTGGCCGCATCCAAACCGCACAACGTGCTGATCTTCGTGGCGGACGGCCTGCGCTATGTCAGCGTCACACCGCAAAGCGCGCCAACCCTGTGGAAGCTCAAGCATGACGGCGTGGACTTCACGAACAGTCATTCGCTGTATCCGACAATCACGACAGTGAACGCGTCTGCCATCGCCACCGGTCACTACATCGGCGACACGGGCAATTTCGGCAATGCCATCTACACCGGCTATCCGGTGACGGGCACAAACGGCGCGCCGATCACCTTTCAGGAAGACGATACCCTGCTCGGCGATCTCGCCGCGCATTACAACGGCAATTATTTGAACGAGACATCCTTCCTCGCGGCTGCGCGCCAAGCCGGATATGCGACGGCAGCCATGGGCAAAGTTGGTCCTACGGCCATACAAGATATCACCCAGCGCGATGGCAACGGCACCATCGTTGTCGACGATGCGATAGACACACCCAGAGGTATCACCGTATCGCCTAGCGTCGCTGCTGCAATACATGCAGCCGGTATCGACACCACCGCTCCCAAGACCGGCGCGCCGAACAACGAGCAGCAGCAATACCTGATTTCGATAGCGACGAAGGTTGTACTGCCGGAACTTGCGGCGTCGGGCCATCCATTCGCGATGCTCTATTGGTCGCGTGATCCCGATGCTTCGCAGCACGGCGAAAAGGACAGCATGGGCAAACTCACGCCGGGGATAAATGGCGTCACGGGGCGCGCCGGTATCAAGGACGCGGACGAAACGCTCGCTGCATTGCTCGCCGCGTTAAAAGCTCAAGGTCTGGACAAGACCACGGATGTGTTCGTGACCGCCGATCACGGATTTTCGACCATCGACCGTCACAGCCAAACAAGTGCCGCCGCGAAGATGACTTTCGCGAAGGTGCCAGCAGGAGAGACCCCGCCGGGGCTTGTCGCAATCGATCTGGCGGATGGACTCGACCTTCCGATGCTCGATCCGTTCAACAAATATGCGCCGGTAGATTACAAGGCTGGTAACTTGCCCTCGTTCGCGACAGCCGCGTTGGGATCCGATCCTGCCAAGCCGGATGTCTTCGTCGTGGCGAATGGCGGTTCGGACCACATCTATCTGCCCAACGCGAACGCAAAAGATCTCGCGCCCAAGATCGTAGATGTCCTCTCGAAGGAAGACTATGTGAGCGGCATATTCGTCGACGATGCGCTGGGCAACGTGCCAGGCGCGCTGCCAATGAGCGCCGTCAATCTGAAAGGCTCGGCGCTCACGCCGCAACCTTCCATCATCGTGAGCTTTGCATCTCACGCAATCGATGGCTGTAAACCGCTGCTGATGTGCGCGGCCGAAGTGGCGGACACGACGCTCGAAACCGGCCAGGGCATGCATGGCTCGTTCAGCCGCGCGGACACGCGGAACTTCATGGCGGCGATTGGTCCAGATTTCAGAACGCGCTTCGCCGATCCAGCACCAGTGAGCAATGCCGACATCAATCCGACGTTGGCGCACATTGTAGGGCTCGATATCGCGGCCAAAGGAGCGTTGCGTGGGCGCGTGGCCAGTGAAGCGCTCAGGCACGGTTCAAAGGTCAAAGTGGTTCGTCAAACTCGGACCTCGACCGCCGCGGCGAATGGCGAGAAGACGGTGCTGAACTACCAGCAGGTCGGCGATACGCGCTATTTCGACGCTGCGGGCTTCCCGGGACGTACCGTCGGCCTTCAAACGCACTGATTTTGGCCCGCGCCGCAGCCGAATCCGCTATAGCGGGCGGATGCGAATTATCACGTCCACGGACGATCTGAAGGTTTTGACGGCTGAGTTGTCGAGCGCTCCCTATATCGCGCTCGACACGGAATTCATGCGCGACCAAACCTATTGGCCGAAGCTGTGCCTCATCCAGATCGCAGTACCCGGCAACGCCGCGATCATCGATCCTTTGGCCGATGGCATCGATCTCAAACCGTTCTATGAGCTCATCGCGTCGCCGAACATCGTAAAAGTGCTGCATGCCGCACGGCAGGACATCGAGATTTTTCATCAAAAGGGCGGCGTGATTCCGAACCCTCTCTTCGACAGCCAAGTTGCTGCGATGGTGTGCGGGTTTGGCGATGCAGCATCTTACGAAACACTCGCGCGCAAGATTGCACATGTCGAAATCGACAAGTCGTCCCGCTTCACGGATTGGAGCCGGCGTCCGCTGACAAACAAGCAATTAGAATATGCGATCGGCGACGTGACGCATCTTTGCACAATTTATGAGGCACTTTCAGCGCAACTGAAGCGGACACTTCGTGAATCCTGGGTGGCGGAAGAAATCGCCGCTCTGCAAAGCGAAGAACTTTATGTGCTCAACCCGGTGAATGCCTGGAAACGGTTGAAGCCGCGCACAAGCAGCAAACGGTTCCTCGCACAGCTGGCGGCGATTGCCGCTTGGCGGGAAATAGAGGCGCAGACGCGCGATATCCCGCGCGGTCGCGTTCTGAAGGATGAGGCGTTGCTGGAAATTGCGGCGCATCCGCCCGAAAGCGCCGACGCGCTCGAGCGTATCCGTGCCGTGCCG
The DNA here is from genome assembly GCA_035551875.1 of Rhizomicrobium sp. GTDB lineage: Bacteria > Pseudomonadota > Alphaproteobacteria > Micropepsales > Micropepsaceae > Rhizomicrobium. The sequence goes on along the minus strand of DASZML010000219.1, from coordinate 851 downwards.
AAAGGATTTGCAGCTTCGCGCATGGGCAAGACATTGATGGAGGCCGTAGAAGTTGGCCGCCATGCACAGGTGCCGGAAGGCGTTGAACCCGAGAAGCCGCGACGCAAACGCGAACCTTCACAGGCGGCTATCGACTTGCTGAAGACACTTCTTCGTTTGCGATCCGAAGAAGCGGACGTGGCGCCGCGGTTGATCGCGAATGCGGAAGATATCGACAATCTGGCAGCGTTCGAGGACGACGGCGTCGATGCGCTTCATGGCTGGCGGGCCGAGGTGTTCGGCAATGATGCAATCGCGCTCCGCAATGGCGAGTTAGGAATCGCCTTATCGAAAGGCCGCGCTGTGGTTGTGAAACTAAATGGCGTGGCCGATTAGCTGGCTATCGCCAGCGGCTGCGGCGTAAGGCCTACGCTTGATTCAAAGTCTTGGAAGATGGCGGTAAGCTCTTCGGCATCCGCGCGCGCGGTTTGATCGCGCGGGAAGCGATAATTCCAGAAGCTCACGATGTGACTGATGCCGCCGATCTTCTCGCCAAGGTCGAGGAACATGTGCGGGGCTCGCAAAAGAAAATCGCGGAAGGCTTGCGGATTTCCGTTGGAAACGAGCTCGGCGTAGGAATTGTCGTACGTCTTGAGACACCCGCCAACATCATGCCCGGCCTGCTTCACTGACTGGATGATGCGGCGCTTGGAGTCGTTGATATACTGGCCGAGTTCGGGGGATGACACCGACGTGGGCCGGATGTCTCGGACCTGGCGGAGTACGTAATTTACCTGCGGCCAGAAGTCGTTCATCGACCATTTGTAGTAGAGAAAACCGCGCCAGCTGAACACGCCTTCCCGAAATTCAGC
>DASZML010000218.1:0-3233 GCA_035551875.1 Rhizomicrobium sp. | reverse complement strand
GGTTTCCGCCGCGCGGCTCGCGCCATCGTCGCATTTGATCGCGATGCCGAGACCAGCTTCGGGAACGATCGCTCCGAAATAACCTTCCGCTCCGGCCTTGATCGCCACGCGGCCCTTCGCGGCGCGCATTAAAACGGTATCGATGCGGCCAGTGCCGGCGACGAGTTCGGGATGCGCGATCATCGCTTGCGTAATGCGCTTCAATGCATCGGCGCGCGGCTTTTCCAGCGATGATGGATCCGCGTATTTCGCAAGCGCGCGCGCAAACGCGGCAATCGGCAATGCGAATGCGGGCGCGACACAGCCGTCGATGCCGTAAGGCAGTTCGCCGCTGACGCCGGACAATTCGCCCAACGCCTGCGCGACCGCGACCTGCAGCGGATGATCGTGTTTTTCGTAACCGTGCGTTGCCACGTCCCAATGGCGGCAAACGGTGAGAAAGCCCGTGTGCTTGCCGGAGCAGTTGTTGAAGATGCGCGTCGGCTTCTCGCCGCGGCGGATCATCACCTCGGCAATTGCTTCGACGCGCGATGGATGCGCGCCACACGCCAGATCGGATTCCGTGCAGCCAATCTTGGCGAGCCACGCCGCGACGCGCTCGGTATGCATTGGCTCGCCGGAATGGGAGGCACACGCGAGCGCGATGTGTTCGCTCGTCAACCCGAACGCATCTGCTGCGCCGGATTCCACCAGCGGCAACGCTTGAACCATCTTGAGCGAGGAGCGTGGAAACACCGGAGTGTCAATCTCGCCCAGCGAAAACACAATCTCGCTCTTGGCGTTCGCAATCGCGATCGCGCCGCGATGCACGCTTTCCACCGTTTCGCCGCGGGTGACTTCGACAAGAATGGGATTCGCCATCGCGCTTCTATACCATCGTGAATCGGACGAGGGGATACACGCGATGCGCGGCTATTTCGCGGCAGGGGTGGACGGGATTTCCAAGCCGATGAATCTCGGCAATCTCATGCGCATCGCGCACGCGTTTGGCGCAAGTTTCTTCTTCACCATCGAAGCGCAGGCGAAGATGTCGGAGATCCGCAATGCGGACACGAGCGCATCTGCGGGCCATGTGCCGCTCTATCAATACGCAACCGCCGCCGATCTACGCTTGCCGCAAGGCTGCCGCCTGATCGGTGTTGAGATCACCGAAGGTGCTGTGGAACTGCCGCGCTTCAAGCATCCTGCGCGTGCAGCTTATGTGTTCGGCGCGGAGCGCATGTCGCTCTCGAAGGCCACGCTTTCGCGATGCGAGTTTGTCGTGAAAATTCCAATGAAATTCTCCATCAATGTCGGCATGGCGGGCGCGATCGTGATGTATGACCGGCTGCTGAGCCTTGGCGGTTATCCCGTGCGGCCGATGCGGCCGGGGGGCGCGGCGGATGAAATACCCCCACCGCACACATGGGGTGCACCGCTGGCTAAAGATCGCAGACGCTAGAGCGCTGGTCACGAAACCCCGTATGGGTATAGTGCGCGCCCGCAAAGAAACGATTCATGACAACGACACCCGCAATCAATATTGAGCATCTGCGCAAGGCTTACCGCACCGGCACCGTCGCCGTGCAGGATTTGTCGATGCAGGTGCAGCCCGGCGATTTCTTCGGCTTTCTCGGGCCGAACGGTGCAGGCAAATCGACGACCATCCATTGCATCACCGGCATCGCCACGGTGACGAGCGGCAAGATCGAAATTTTCGGCATCGACGCGGTGAAGAATTACCGCGAGGCGCGCCGCATGATCGGCTTGAGCCCGCAGGAGTTCAACGTCGACACCTTCGCCACCGTCACGCAGATCGTGGATTGGATGGGCGGCTATTTCGGCATGAACGCAGCACAGCGCAAATCGCGCACCGATATGCTGATCCAGCGTTTCGATCTTACGCAACATGCGAAGAAATCGTTTCGCGAACTCTCCGGCGGTCTGAAGCGCCGCGTGATTCTGGCGCGCGCTCTGGTCCACGATCCCAAACTGCTCATTCTGGACGAGCCGACGGCTGGTGTGGATGTCGAGTTGCGGCTCGATCTGTGGCGCTACCTTCAAGAATTGAACGCGGAAGGAAAGACCATCCTGCTCACCTCGCATTATCTCGAAGAGATCGAACGGCTCTGCAAAACCATCGCGGTGATCGCGGGTGGCAAGATCGTGCGGCAGGGTCCGAAGGAAGATTTCTTCACCGTGCCCGGCGGGCTTGAGAAAGCCTATCTCGAAGCGACCGGCCATCGCGCCGATCACGTCGCGGCAGGTGCAGCATGAGCGACGAAACGAACGTGACGGCGACAATCGCGCCGATGCCGCCTATGGCGATCAACTGGATCGGGCTTGGTACGATCATCCGCCGCGAATGGTCGCGCGTGTGGCGCGTGCCGGTGCAGGCGTTCCTGGCGCCGTGGATTTCAGCGCTGATGTTCATTTTCATTTTCGGTTTCGTGGTCGGCGGCAATATCCGCCATATCGCGGGGCATCGTTATGTGGAATTCGTGCTGCCCGGCGTGTTGATGCTGAACATCGTCAATGCCGCGTTCCTGCAATCGACATCGCAAATATATTTTCAGCGCTTCTTGCGTTACATCGAGGAAACGCTTGTCGCGCCGCTTTCCTATATCGAGATGATCATCGGCTCGCTCACCATGACGATCGTGCGCGCGGTGGTGACGGCGGTGGGAATATTGCTCATCGGCATGGCCTTCGGCGCCACGCACATGAACAATGTCTTCGAGTTCATCTTCTGGATCGTCGCGGTCTCGATCATCTTCGGACTGCTCGGCATCATCATCGCGCTGTGGGCGAACAATTTCGAGCAGCTCACCATGCTCAACGTGTTTTTCATCGCGCCGCTGTCGTTCGTGGGTGGCGTGTTCAACACGGTGTCGATGCTGCCGCCTTGGCTGAAATGGCTGGCTTACGCCAACCCATTCTTCTACTTCATCAACGGTTTGCGCGATTCCATGATCGGCTTTGACGAATCTCCGCCGTTCCTCGGATACGGTGTCGCGTTTGGCCTGATCGCGGTGCTGGGCGGCTGGACGTGGCGCTTGTTCTCGATCGGCTATGGCTTGCGCGAGTAGCTATTTTACATCCGGAAGGCGCTGGCTGAAATAAAGGTGATTTCCGAACGGATCGATCACGCCCATTTCGAGCGTGCCCCATTCGGTTTTCTGCACGCCGGGCCGGTAGTAGCGATAATTCTTGGCGCTGAGTTCTTTCTGGTATTCCGCGACGCCTTCCATGTT
>DASZML010000217.1:0-4009 GCA_035551875.1 Rhizomicrobium sp. | reverse complement strand
CATCGCCCTGGTACGCAACATACGCGGGCAGGGCGTAGTCCTTTGCGGTTGCGCTGCTATCGCCGGGGATCGGCGGTTCTTGCAGCGTCGCTTTGAACGGCTTCGGCGCGACCATCTCCAGTGTTTCGCTCATCGGCACCGGATAGAGAACCTGGAACGTCTCGATGTGCGCGTCCCACCCAAACTTCTTGAACTGCTCCAACTCCCATTCGGCGTTGAGCTTGTCGTGCGGTGAGCTGACATGATTGGGCTCGGCCGCCATCAGCTTGAGCCATGCGCCCATCTCAGACGGATTCACATCCGCGTCGAACGATTTTTGGAGAGCGGCATTATCCGACGTGGGCGCCGGCGCGTTTTCGGCAAGAACGGATGCGGAAACAAAAAAGCAGCAGGATGCGAGAAGCAGAATGCGTGACATGAATGTATATCCCCAGTAGATGGCGCGCTCCGCCACGATGCTATCGGTTTCTTCGCCCGGGTGACAATTGTGCGGCGCAGCTTGAAGTCGCGATGGCGTGAGCGATAGGGTCGCATGCCTCTTTTGCAAAGTTGCCTATGCCCGGAAGTCAGGATTTCGCCAGCGATCCGCGCAATGAAAGCGCGCTGATCTATCTCAATGGCAATATGGTGCCGCGCAGCGAGGCGAAAGTATCGGTGTTCGATGCCGGTTTCGGCATGGGCGACGGCGTGTGGGAAGGCGTGCGTTTGCACAAAGGGAAATTCCTTTTCCTCGACGCGCATATGGACAGGCTCTATGCCGGCGCCAAAGCGATCATGCTGGACATTGGGCCGCGTGAAAAAATAATCGCTGCGCTAAAGACGACGGTCGAAACCAACGCGATGCAAACTGGCGTCCACATCCGTCTGATGATTACACGCGGGCTCAAGAAAACGATCAATCAGGATCCACGCAATGCGCTCGGCAAGCCCACAATCGTGGTGCTCGCCGACTATAAGGAACCTGCTCCCGAAATCGTGACCAAAGGATTGAAACTCGCCACCTCGCGCATCCGAACCACGCCGCCAAACATGTTCGACATGCGGCTCAATTCGCACAGCCGGCTCAATTTCATCACCGCCATGATCGACGTGATCGACACCGGCGCGGACGAAGCTTTGATGCTCGACCCGCACGGTTTCGTCGCGAGTTGCAATGCGACCAACTTTTTCTTTGTGCGCGAGGGTGTCTTGTGCACATCGAGCGGAGAATTCTGCTTCAACGGCATCACGCGTGGGAACGTGATCGAACTGGCGCGCGCGAACGGCGTCCCGCTCAGGATCGAGAACTTCATGCTCGACGATGTGGCGCGCGCCGAGGAAGCTTTTGTCACCGGCACATTCGGCGGATTGACGCCGGTGCGTGAAATCGACGGTCGCGTGCTGCCGGCCGCGTTGCCGGGGCCGATGACGGCGAAATTGCGCGCGCTCTATGCCGTGTTGAAAGACCGCGATGCGGCCTGAGCCGATTCGCATCGCGATGTGGTCGGGCCCGCGCAACATCTCAACTGCGATGATGCGCAGCTTTGAGAACCGCGACGACACGAGCGTCACCGACGAGCCGTTCTATGCGGCTTATCTCGCTGAAAGCGGCATCGATCATCCTATGCGCGCCGAAAGCATTGCCTCACAACCGAACGATTGGCGCGATGTCGTGCGCCAGATCTCCGGTGCTGTGCCAGATGGCCGCGCGATCTGGTATCAGAAGCATATGACGCATCACATGCTGCCGGGTTTTGGTCGCGAGTGGATTGCGTCGATGCGCAATGCCTTTCTGCTCCGCGACCCGGAAAGCGTGCTCGCGTCCTATGCCGAGAAGCGTCCCGATGTTGCGCTGGCCGACATCGGCTTCGTGCAGCAATCGGAATTGTTCGATGCGGAAGCGCAACGCCTGGGCCGTGCGCCGCCGGTCATTCATGGCGAAGATGTCCTCGCCGATCCGCGCGGCACGCTATCGGCGTTGTGCACGGCGCTCGATATCCCGTTTTCCGAACGCATGTTGTCCTGGCCGGCGGGGAAGCGCGCGACGGATGGCGTGTGGGCGCCGGTGTGGTACGCGTCAGTGCAGAAATCGACTGGCTTCGCGCGGCCAGAACATCAGGACCGCAAACCTCTATCCGACGATTTGAGAACACTCGCCGATCAGGCGCGGCCGCACTACGAGCGGCTGGAGAAATTCCGGTTGAAGCTGCACTAGCGTCAAGAAATCTTGCCGCCGTGGATGTTCGTCGCGGGGCGGGCGGCTGACTCTTCGAGAATGCCGGGTTCATCCCATGAGCCTTCCACGCGGATCGTCTCGTAAGGATTGCCGCCGAGCTTGACGGCGTGCGGATGCGGCTCCAACTGGCCGACAATTTCGACGTATTCGTGATCGGAGAATACAAACACTTTACCGGGATCACGTGGATGCCAGCCGAAGGCTCCCCAATGCGGAACGAGCGCCTTCATCGAATGGGCGTAGCCGGTGTTGAAGCCTTTGCGCCGCTGTAATTCGAAGCAAAACTCGATGAGCTGCTTGGTGACAGGCGTCTTGCGAAAGCGGGGCAGCACCGCAACCCGCTCGTATTTGGCGAACGTTCCAAACCAACGCACCCGCGCCGTTCCTGCCGGCTCACCATCGAGATAAGCGATGATTTGCGTTGCAGAATAATCGTTGCCGTCGAACTCTTCATTATACGGGCATTGCTGTTCGCCCATATAAACGACAGCGCGAATGGCGAATGCTTGTGCCAACGCGTCCGGCGTTGTCACGACCTGGATTTTGATATCCATGAGTGATTACGCCGCCGAACTCTTCGTAACGGGTTGCGGACGGTCGATCCGATAAAGCTTGCCCAAACCTTGCTCGCCATTCGTGCTGTTGAAGCCGTAGCCGCGAATGGTGTTGAGGCCGCCCATCGTGCCGGCAGTGGCGAAGATCGGAACGCCGCCATAAGTTTCGGCGCCCAGTGCATTCGCGAGCAGCCACGTTGCGATGCGCGAAACTTTGCGCACGACGACGACCCACACATACAATGCAGCAGGGCGCACGCCGGACTCCACGACGAGACGCATATCCGGATCGATGCCGTCGAATTGTCCCGCTTCAAGGCGCTCGAGACCCGTCTCGTTCAGCGGAAGCAACCCGTAGAAGCCATAGATGTGTGCGTCGCGGCGCGTGTTATCCGTCGCGCGGTGCACGCACCAGAAGCTGTCACTATTGTGCGTATGTATACGGCGAACGGTTTCGATACTCGTATGCTCGGTCCGGAGTTCGCGCTCGTTGATGTCCCACATGACCGGTATGTCGTCGCGGCTCGCGCGCTTGACCCAGATAATTCCGCCATCCGGCAGCGAGGACCAAGGCTCTTCTTTCGCGCGGTCCGGCGCTAAGTCCAACAGATCACCCAACTTCTTTTGCACGACCCAACCCCCGCTGAAATACGCCCAATAACGGGACACACGCAGAGATTTAACCTTAAGAAATGGTTAACAGCAATTGGCAAGGTTAAGTAATGGGTTAATTGGTTAAGAACGAGGGTTGGCAGCTTCGCGCATTAACTTCGGGAATTTATCAAAGGAAAGCGCGGAAAAATTGCCTCTACCGCCCAGCGCTGTGCCGGGCGGCGAGGGCAAACTCATCACATTAAAAATTCAATCGCCCGCGATTTTTTTTGCGGCGGTAAGACCGAGTACCAAAAACACCAGGAAGATGATGAGGAAGATGACGAAGAGAAATTTCGCGATGGCGAAGGAAGCGCCGGCGACGCCCGTGAAACCGAGAACGCCTGCGATCAATCCCAAAATCAGAAACAAAATGGCCCAACGCAGCATGGCGCTCTCCTAGATGAAGTCTGGGCCAAGAACGCGGATGCAGGAACAATAGTTCCGGGCGCGATTTCTGCTAGGCTTCGGCAAAACGGCGAATATCGGGAGCCCGCGCCATGACAGCCATCAAGGATATCTACGCACTCGATACCGAGGGATCGACATGGTCGGTTCCGCAGAATTTCGACGTGAACTTCAACTGGGA
>DASZML010000216.1:0-3148 GCA_035551875.1 Rhizomicrobium sp. | reverse complement strand
GAAGATGAGCGTGCGCGAGCAAAAGGAAGAATTCAAAACCGAGGCTTATAGTCAGGACCAACAACCCGCGACGGTGCAAGTCAGCGTCAACTACCGCTTGCCGGAAGGCAGCGTGATGGATGTTTACTCGCGCTATGGCGTCGATTATCCGAGCATTCTGATCGACACGCAGCTACCGCAACGGCTCAAGGAAGTTTTCGGCATCTTCTCGGCGCAGAACATGATTCAGGACCGCACGAAACTTGGCCTTGAAGTGCAGCGCTCGCTCGAAAAAGCGCTCGACAATCGCGGCATCCAGATCGTTTCGGTGCAGGTGGAAGATGTCTCGTTCTCCGACGTTTATGAAACCGCGGTCGAGAACCGGATGAAGTCCGTTGTCGCGCAGTATCAGGCGGAAGCGGAAAAACAACGCCGCATCACGAACGCCGATGCCGCCGCTTACGAAGTGAAGGTGGCTGCCGACGCACAAGCGCATTCGATCGAGGTGCAAGGCAATGCGCAGGCCGAAGCGATCAAGGCTCGCGCGGGTGCACTGCAGTCCAATCCCAACTTGGTCTCGCTTACGGCGGCAGAGAAATGGAATGGGATTCTGCCGACGACGATGGTGCCAGGCGGCGGCGTACCGTTTGTGCAATTGCCAAACGGCCGCTGAAAATTCGCGAAATGGGGCTGGACGGCGGTCCAGCCGCATGGAACTTTTAGGTCCACCTCACGTTGAGGCTGCGCGGGCGTCTTTCCGGACAATATCGACCTTCGACCGGCGATCCCTGCGCGGAATTTCCATTTTCCAAAGATCACCAGGAGCCCCCATGGCCGAGACACCCGATCCCAAAAAACCTTTCCTCTCCGACGTAAGGACGTTGCGAGACCGCGCACGCAAGAATCTGGAAAAAGGTGCCGTCACGGATACCTATGTCGGCGACGTCAACAAGACGATCGAGATTCTTCAAAGCGTGCTGGCCACCGAGATCGTCTGCACATTGCGCTATCAGATGCATGCCGTCGCAGCGGCCGGCATTTCAAGCGAAGGCGTGAAGGATGAATTCGCAACACACGCCAAGGAAGAATGGGAGCACGCCACTGAAGTCGCCGAGCGCATCAACCAGCTTGGCGGCAAGCCGAACTTCAGCCCCGAAGGCATTCTGACGCGCTCCGCTTCGGAATATGGCAAGCAGGACCTAAATCTCGTGGAGATGATCAAGGAAAATCTTATCGCCGAGCGTATTGCGGTGGATCACTATCGCGAACTGGTCCGCTTTTTCGGCACGGACGATCCGACAACCGCGCACATGATCAAGGGCATTCTGGCGGTCGAAGAAGAACATGCCAACGATATGCATGATCTTCTGGTCGCCCATGAAGGCCAACCGATGCTGAAGGAATAATCAGTCCAGCATTTTCTCGAGTGTGGAAAGCTCGTCCGCTTCGCGGGCGGGCTTATCCCACCGGATACGATTGATGCGCGGGAAACGCATCGCGACGCCGGATTTGTGCCGCGTCGAACTTTGCAGGCCTTCGAAGGCGACTTCCAGCACCAAACCGAAATCCTTATTGGCTTTCACGGAGCGCACGGGGCCGAAGCGTTCGATGGTGTTGTCGCGGACGAATTTATCGATCTGTTTCAACTCTTCGTCGGTGAAGCCGAAGTACGCTTTGCCGACAGGGGTAAGCGCGCGGTCGCCATTAGCATCCGTGCGCCAGACGCCGAACGTATAATCCGAATAGAAGCCGCTGCGCTTACCGTGGCCACGTTGTGCATACATCAGGACGGCATCGATCAAATGCGGATCGCGCTTCCATTTGAACCACGGACCTTTCGGGCGTCCGGCCTCATACGTCGAGTCCCAACGCTTGAGCATCAGCCCTTCGGCAATCTGCGGATCGCCCTCCGGCGGATGCGCGCGCAAATGCGCAAGCTCGCCCCAACTTTCAAATGGCTGTAATGGCGACAGATCGATGCGACCGGACTTCTCGCGTGCGACGAATTTTTCCAACGCCGCGCGACGTTCCTTAAATGAAAGCTGACGCATGTCGCGCTCGCCATCCAGCAAGATGTCGTAGGCGCGAATACCGGCCGGATACTTCGCCATCAACGAAAGATCGACCGTCTTACGATTCAGCCGCTGCTGCAAATTGCCGAAGCTCTCGACTGACCCATCCTTCATCACCAGCAATTCGCCGTCGACGACGCCTTCCTGACTCAACGCTTCCAGCACATCGGGGAAACTCGCGCCGATGTCGTCGCCGGTGCGGCTGAAGAGACGCCTAACGCCGCGCTCGTTCACCGCTTGGACGCGGATGCCGTCCCATTTCCATTCAGCGGCGTAATCGGAGGGCGCGTAATTCGCGAAATCCTTTTCCTCGTCGATGGCCTGCGCCAGCATCACCGGGCGGAAGCGGCCCGGATGATCGGCACTCGGCTTTTCGCTGCGCTTCTCCAGCCACGCGAAAAGATCTTCGTAAGGTGGCTCGAGCCCGTGCCAGAGTTCTTCTATCTCGCTGACATCCACACCGCCCATATCGGCACACGCCTGCTTCGCCAGACGCGCCGACACGCCAACACGCAATCCGCCAGTGAGCAATTTGAGCAGTGCCCAGCGCCCATCCGCGTCCAGCGCATCGAGCCAGCCTTCGAGCAGCTTCTGCACCTGCGGCCGGGTAGCACCGCGCAACGCATCGATAACTTCAGACAAGTCCGGTTCGCGATTTGCGCCTGGCTTGGCCGGCCAAACCAAAGAAACGGTTTCCGCCAGATCGCCGACATAATCGTACGACATCGCGAAAAGCTGCGCGTCCATGCGCGTCTCCACCGCTTTGCGGATGAAACCGGGCTTGGCGGCGTCAAACGACAACGCTCCAGTCAGCGATGCCAGAACCCAACCACGTTCGGGATCAGGCTGATCGCGCAGAAAATCGCGCACGAGCACAAGCTTGCCATTGCGCGATGGCGTGAACGAAAGACGGTCAAGGAGATTGGCGAAGGCTCTCATCCCTCGCTCTCATCCGCATCATACCCCACAAGCGACAAAGCGCGCGCTTTCTGTCCTTTGAGTTCACACCAACGCAGCAACGCTTCTTCATTGCCATGCGTGATCCACAGTTCGCCCGGCGCGAGTTCGGTGATCGTCTCCGTCAATTCGCTCCAATC
>DASZML010000215.1:0-5340 GCA_035551875.1 Rhizomicrobium sp. | reverse complement strand
TCCATCGGCTGAAATTGCGCGGGCTTCTGCGGCTGCGCAGGCATTCGAGCCTGCTGCGCGGCGAGAAGACTGGCGGTGTTGATCTGCATCGGCTGACCCTCGCAAATCATGGTTGCCAAAGTCTAAAGGTCAGGACGGCGTAGATGCCGCCTCGATGGCCGGAAGGATCGCGCCGCTCATGACATCCGGCGTGATCGGACCGGCATAGCGCAGCCGGATGATGCCTTTGCCGTCGATCACGAACGTCTCTGGCACGCCATAGACGCCCCATTCAATGCTTGCGCGGCCGCTCGCATCGAGATCGATGCGCTGAAATGGATTGCCGACATCGGACAGGAACGCGCGCGCCTGGGCGGGCGTGTCTTTCTGCACCATGCCGTAGAGCGCGATGTTCTTCATCTGTGCGAGCGCCTGCAACGCAGGAGCTTCTTCGCGGCACGGCGCGCACCACGATGCGAACACGTTGACAACGGTGACATGTCCGTCACGCAAATCATGCGGCGCGAAAGCTTTGGTCTGCGCATCTAGCGCGGGCAGCGGTGTCGAAGGCGCAGCTTTTCCAACCAGCACCGATGGCAACTCGCCGGCTGGCGGGGCGGACAGGCTGCGGAACAACACAACCGCCAGCCCAACGAACAACAAAACCGGAACGATATAGACCAGCCGCCTCATCGCTTTTCCAGCGCAGCAAACTTCGCCTTCGCGCGGCGATACGCGGACAGAGTCAACGCAATGCCAATCACCAGCCCCGCGAAGCTCACGCCATAAGCTGGCCAGACGAACGCTGCGTATTTGCCCATGTCGAGCATCATGTCGCTCCCAACATCAGTGAGCGCGCGCGACGGTCAAGGATTTCCGTGCGGATACGCACCAACCAGAGTGTGAAGAACAGCGTTGTGTAGCCGAGCGCCATCAATCCCAACGGCCAGAGATATACAGAGGCAATCAAAGGCCCGCCCATGCGGACGATGCTTTCGCCCTGGTGAAGCGTTGTCCACCACTCGACCGAAAACTCGATGATCGGAAGATTGACCACGCCGACCAATGCGAGAATGGCGGCTGCGCGGGCTGCGCGCGTCTCGTCCTCAATCGCGTTCCATAGCGCGATGTAGCCGAGATAGAGAAACAGCAGCAGCAAGAAGGACGTAAGCCGTCCATCCCAAACCCAATAAGTGCCCCACATCGGTTTACCCCACAGCGATCCGGTGATGAGTGCCAGCGCGGTAAACAATGCACCCAACGGAGCTGCCGTTTTTGCCGCGACGTCGGCGAGGGGATGCCGATTCACAAGACCGATCAGCGACGCCAAGGCCATCAAGCCATACGTCATCATCGCCACCCACGCGGCCGGTACGTGGATGAACATGATCCGCACCGTATCGCCCTGCTGATAATCTGGCGGGCATGTAAAGCCGAGATAAAGCCCGGCCGTAAGTGAGAGCACGGCAATTGCGGAAAGCCACGGCAAAAGCACGCCGCTCAGCTTCATGAAACGCGTGGGATTGGCGAATTCGAAGATGGATGCCATCGCCGCCGCTCTAATCTTTCGCGCGTAATACAGCAACCATCGCGCTCATCCTGCGAGATTGAGCCGCAGCGCGGCGGCCGTCACGAATGGGCTGACCACCGTGACGGCAAAGGAAAAAGCGGCGAGCAATCCCAACGCACCGTTCGACAGCCCCTCAATCGCGCCAGTCACGGCGCTCGCGCCAAAAATCACAACTGGCACAAGCAGCGGCAGCACGATGAATGGCAAGATCAGCCCGCCACGGCGTATGGAGAGTGTTAGTGCGGCGGCAATGGCACCGATCGCGCTTACCGTCGGCGAGCCAATTGCGAGGGAGATAACCAGTGGTGCGTAACCGCGCTGCGGCAAGCCGAAGAGCAATCCCAATGCAGGCGACAGGATCGTGAGCGCGAGGCCGGTTGTAATCCAATGCGCCGCGATCTTCGCGAGTGACAATGCCTCCAGCGGCATTGGCGAAAGCGCGAGGACGTCCAAACTACCGTCTTCGAAGTCCGGCTGGAACAAACGATCGAGCGACAATAACGCTGCGAGGATCGCGCCAACCCACAACACACCACCGGCGATGCGCGCCAGCAATCGCAAATCCGACCCGATGCCGAGCGGCACGAGCGTCGCAACCGCCGCAAAAAAAGCCAACGCTAGAAAGGCGCCCCCGCCGGCGCGCGTGGCGAGGCGAATGTCGCGAAAGAGAATGGTCAAAAAAGAACGCAACAGCGGATCCTTGAAATCATCGGCAAAACGCCTTGGGTTTAATCCTCAAATGTTGCCCCTGGATTTTGCTCTACAACATCTTGTGGCTTTCGAAGACCGGCACCATTCGTTTGTCGGTTTTCGGCACCCCTCCCCCTTTTCTCATTTCCTTTCCGCAATCGGCTCCCCACGCTTGCGATGAGCATAGAACGGTATATAGAAATAAACCCTAGTATGCAAGGAGATATAGGAAAGTAATTTATCCTAAAAAAAGCCGCTTTACGGTGAGATCGAGCGGCTCATGGGTTGCCGCAATGGCGATACCACCAGATGCACAATGATCGCGGATGAATTTGGCGGCGAGTATTTTTCCGTCAGCGTCGAGTGCTGCAGCCGGTTCATCCAGGAGCCACAAGAGCCGCCCGCACAATTTCAATCGCGCGAGCGCGAGACGCTTCTTTTGTCCGGCTGAAAGATATTGTGTTGGCAGATCGCGAGCGCGCGTAAGTCCCACCTCATCCAATGCGGCTTCGACATTGTCACCGGTGCGATAAACATCCGCGAAGAAACGGAGCGTTTCGCGCGGCGTCATTTGCGGTTTTACCGCATCCGCATGACCGAGCCAGCCGACATGCTTGCCGCGTTCTTCGCTTTCATCGATCTGCGCTGGCGATGTCTTGAGCGTGATCGTTCCAGAAGCCGGCGCTAAAAATCCCGCGATCATCCGCAACAGTGACGTCTTGCCCGCGCCGTTCGCGCCTTCCAGCGCCAACACCTGCCCCGCATCGACGCGCAATGAGACATCGCGAAAGATCAACCGCCCGCCGCGAATGCAGGTCAGGTTTTCGGCGATGAGGGAGCGAACATCCATGCCCGCTCATACCTCAATACATATGCTGTCCGCCATTGATCGAGATGGTCGAGCCGGTGACAAATCCGGCATCGTCGGCCACGAGGAACAGGACGCCACGAGCGATTTCTTCGGCCTTTCCCAAACGGCCAACCGGGATCTTGGCGACGATCTTCTCCAGCACCGGCGGCGGCACCGCTGCCACCATGTCGGTATCGATATAGCCGGGAGCAATCGCGTTCACAGTGATGCCCTTGGAAGCACCTTCCTGGCTCAACGCCTTGGTAAAGCCGTGGATGCCGGATTTTGCGGCGGCGTAGTTCACCTGACCGTACTGGCCGGCCTGCCCGTTAATCGAGCCGATGTTCACCACGCGTCCGAAGCCGCGCGTCAACATTCCATCCCATACCGACTTGCACAAATTGAAGCAGCCTCCAAGATTGGTATCCATCACCTCGTCCCATCCGGCACGCGCCATCTTTTTCATCGTCGCATCGCGCGTGATTCCGGCGTTGTTGACCACGATTTCGACGGGCCCGAGATCGGCTTCGATCGTTTTCATTGCGGCGCAAACTGCATCGTGATCAGCGACGTCGAACTTATAGACGGCGATTCCATGCTTTTCGCTGAACGCTTTCGCACGTTCATCATTACCCGCATAATTCGCCGCGACTTTGTATCCGGCCTTCTTAAGCGCGACCGAAATGGCTTCGCCGATTCCGCGCGTTCCACCTGTGACGACTGCTACCCGTGACATGCTTTGGCTCCCACAAATATTGTTCTATTTTGACGTTGAACTTAAAACGAAAGACCTCAGCCGCGCGAGTGCTATAGTGGCTTGCGGCACAAATCCCGGCGGAAAAAGATGGCGGACTACTCCCAAGACGATCTGACCAGGAAGTTGAACCAGCCCGGCTGGCAGCGGACCACGCCCAGCGGCCAGAACCAGACCGGCACTCTCAAAGACATGGCGGTGAGTGCCCATGCCGACCGAGCGAAACATCCCGGTGCGGTGAAAGAGGTCGAGACCGCCGTGGAGCTCGAACTGATCCAGCTTCAGAAGCTATGGGAATATCTGGGGCTACCGAACTAAACCGACAGCCTCGATGTGCGGCCATTTTAAAGTGCGGTTGTCGCGACTGCGTGCGCGGCGATAGGTTCTACTATAACAATTATTCTGGAGAGAAACGCATGACTGACGCCGCAGAATACGTCCCACCGAAAGTCTGGGTGTGGGACAAGGAAAATGGCGGTCGCTTCGCCAGCATCAATCGTCCCATCGCGGGCGCCACGCATGAGAAAGAATTGCCGATCGGCAAGCATCCCTTCCAGCTTTATTCGCTGGCGACGCCAAACGGCGTCAAAGTCACGATCATGTTTGAAGAGCTTCTCGCCGCCGGACACAAAGACGCGGAATACGACGCGTGGCTCATCAACATTCAGGGCGGCGATCAATTCGGCTCGGGCTTTGTTGCGATCAATCCGAACTCAAAAATTCCTGCGCTGATGGACCGATCGGGCAAGGAGCCGGTGCGCTTGTTCGAATCCGCATCGATCCTGATGCATCTTGCTGAGAAGTTCGGCGCATTCCTACCGAAGTCCGGCCCTGCGCGCGCTGAAACACTGAACTGGTTGTTCTGGCAAATGGGCAGCGCGCCTTATCTCGGCGGCGGCTTCGGGCATTTCTACGCCTATGCACCGCACAAGTGGCAATACCCGATCGACCGTTTCGCGATGGAAGTGAAGCGCCAACTCGATGTGCTCGATAAGCGCCTTGCCGAAAGCGAGTATCTCGCTGGCAGCGAATACATTATAGCCGATATGGCAGTGTGGCCCTGGTATGGCGGCCTCGTGAAAGGCGCGCTCTATGGCGCCGGCGAATTCTTGAGCGTGCAGGACTACAAAAACGTACTGCGCTGGACGAACAAAATAAACGAGCGACCCGCCGTGAAGCGCGGGCAGATGGTCAATCGCCCGTTTGGTGAGCCGAGCGGACAATTGCTTGAGCGCCACGACGCAAGCGATTTCGATACCAAGACGATGGACAAGCTGACGGCCAAGTAGGCTTGGACCCGGCCAAGCACCTGTCAGAATTGGAAGTTTCAGAGCCGACAGAGATTTTCTCTGTCGGCTCTTGAAGTTTTATCATACATGTGTAAGTTATTTCTTACACGTGTCTGATGGAGCTGTTTTTTGGCGTTGACGGGAGACAAGTTGCTCGCAGCCCTAGCGGCGCTCGCCAGTCCGCATCGTTTGCGGATCGTGGCGGCGC
>DASZML010000214.1:0-3511 GCA_035551875.1 Rhizomicrobium sp. | reverse complement strand
GGTATGGCCGCACGACAATGCTCTGATCGCACTCGGTCTGTCGCGCTATGGGTTCAAGGCCGAAACGATGAAAGTCTTTTCTGGCCTCTTCGACGCGACACACTTCCTCGATCAGTCGCGGTTGCCGGAATTGTTCTGCGGATTCTTCCGGCGCAAAGGCGTGGGACCGACGCTCTATCCGGTCGCATGTGCGCCGCAAGCCTGGTCGAGCGCTACGCCCTTCGCACTGATCGAAGCGGCTCTTGGGCTGCATTTCGATTATGCGAAGAACGAGATCCGCTTCGAAGATCCTCGTCTGCCGGACTTTCTCAGCGAGATGTGTCTTCGAAAGTTGCGTCTGGGCGACAGCACGATCAGTGTAAGGCTGCAACGGGTTGGCGATGACGTTTCGCTGAATGTGCTGGATCGCAGCGGCGATGTGCGTGTGCTGGTTGTGAAATAGAGATAGCGTACGGCCATGGTGTTTCGCGATTTTTCGGATTTCGACGCGATGATCGCATCCCTCGCGGATGAGATCGTTGCGCGGCTCACACGCGACGTGACCTTGCGTGGGCATGCCAGCATGGCGTTGTCCGGCGGAACGACGCCGGGACCGCTGTTCGATCTGCTCTCGCGCCGCAACGCGCCGTGGAACAAAGTCTGGATCACATTGTCCGACGAACGCTGGATCGCCACCGATCAGGATGGCAGCAACGAACATCTCGTCCGCACGCGGTTGTTGAAGGACAACGCTGCGAAAGCGCATTTCGTCGGCCTGAAAACGCTCGACCCGAGGGCCAGCGAGGGTGAAGTAAAAGCGAACGCCGCGATCACCAAGATCCCGCGGCCTTTCACCGTCATGCTGCTCGGCATGGGCGATGACGGTCATACCGCGTCGCTTTTCCCGCATGCGCCGGAACTGACGGAAGCGTTGAAAACCAGCGACCCCGCACTGGTTCGCGCCGTGGTCGCCAAAGGCGCGGCGCAAACCGATGAGCGGATCTCGCTATCCTTGCGCGCAATCTTGGACTCCGAGTGGATTGTTGTGCTGCTCAAAGGCGCGGCGAAGCGCGTAGCGTATGAAGCTGCGTCGACCGGAAACGACGTGCAAGAAATGCCAGTGCGCGCGGTGCTCAACCAAAATGCAGCGCCAACCGACGTTTATTGGGCTCCCTGACCGCCAATCCTAAAGCTGTCATGGCCCGCAACAGCGGGCCGCCCAGGCGGGTGTAGAATTGTTATGCGCGCGTGGACACGCGCTTACACGGTGGCCCGGTCAAGCCGGGCTATGACAGGGTGATGCTATTAGTTCACGTCGTCCGCGAGGATTGCGCCAGCGCCGACCAGTCCGGCATGGGTGTCCATGATGAGCACGGTCGGTATTGCTTTCATATAATCGGTGAAGCGCGCCTTGGCTTCGAAGCGCGCGCGGAATTCGCTTTTTGCGAAAATTTCCGCTGCGTCCGGCAAGATGCCGCCGCCGATCAGCACACCGCCCCGCGCACCCAGCATCAGAGCGACATCGCCCGCGACCGAACCCAGTATCGCGCAGAAGCGCGCGAACACTTTCGCTTCGAACGAGTCCGGCTTTTCGCGCGCTGTTTTGGTGATCTCTTCGGGCGTGACATCCGCCGCCTGTTTGCCTTCAGCCGCGCACATGGCGGTGTAGAGGTTGAAGATTCCAGGTCCTGATAGAAGCCGCTCATTGGATACGCGACCGAATTCCTTCGTCAGGAATTTCAAGATTTCGATTTCGAGATCGTCGGTCGGTGCAAATGCGGCATGCCCGCCTTCGGTGACGAGAGCGATATGTTCGCCGTCTTTGTGAATCGCGCCGCCGACGCCTAGTCCCGTACCAGGACCGACAATGGCGATGGCGCCGTTGCGTGTCGCATCGAAGGCAGGGCCGCCTAGAGACTTTAGAGACCCATTGCCGGCAAGCACGGGCACGGCCATCGCCAGCGCTTCGAAATCGTTCACGAGATGCGCTTTGTGCGTTTTGAAATCGGCACGCAGATCGCTTTCGCGGATGTGCCAGCCTGCGTTGGTCAGCGTGATCTCGCCATTGGTGACAGGCCCTGCCACTGCAAACACGATCGCGCGCGGCGGCTGGTTAAGCTTGCGCACGGATAAATACGCCTGCGCCGCAGCGGCGATGTCGGAATGATCCTTCGTGCCCGTGATCTGCAGAGACGCGATGTCCGGCACGCCGGTTTTGGGATCGGCGGTGGCGAAGCGGACATGCGTGCCGCCGATGTCTGCGATGAGGCCGTAATCGGGAGAAACCATGCTTCTATATAATGGGAAAAACGCATTCCGTGTCCGGCTCCGGATTCCGCCAGCGCTTTCAACGACATAGGAAAATATTGACTCTTGATTTGCGGCGGACTACATTAGAACATATCAGGAACATATGAGGAGAAAGTGGCAGAAGTCTTGGAAAAATTGGCAGCAGCGCGGGCGCTGATAAAGCCCGCCTCCCTTCAGATGGGGCGGGAGAAGCGCGTGGCTTTGGGACATCCCGGCGTGGATTCTGTGCTACCGAAAGGCTTGCTGGTTGGCGCGTTGCACGAGGTGTTCGCCGCCGATTCACAAAGCGCTGCTTCAGCCAGCGGCTTTGCCACCGCCCTCACTTTGCGCGCGGAACGGACGAAAAAGATTCTTTGGATCCGGCAGGATTTCTCCGCCCTCGAACATGGCGAGATGTCCGGCAGCGGATTGCTGGAATTGGGTTTCGATCCACGGCGGCTGGTGATGCTGCGCGCGGCCAATGCGGCAGATGCGTTGCGCGCCGCCACCGATGCGCTGGCCTGTGCGGCATTGGGCGCAACGATCATCGAAGTGATCGGAACGCCGAAAATTCTGGATCTTGTCGCCAGCCGCAAACTCACGCTCGCGGCGCAAGTCAAAGGCGTGATGGCGCTTCTGCTTCGCTTCAATGCGCCGCCGCAAGCCAGCTCCGCCGAAACGCGCTGGCTGGTGAAGAGCGCAGCTAGCGAAAACAGCGACGAATGGGGCGCACCCCGCTTCGACGTGACACTCGCCCGCAACCGGCACGGACAGACCGGAAATTGGGATATGGAATGGGATTGTGATGATGGACTTTTTCGCGCACCGCAAGAGCGCGCGGCGCATTCTGGCGCTGTGGTTTCTGCGTCTGCCGACAGACCGGCTGCAGCGTAAAGCGCGCGGGGAAAACCCGCTCGTTGTCGCGCAGAAAATCGATAACGCGCTGTGCCTGAGCGCCGTCGATCTCGCCGCGGCGAAGATCGGATTGCGTCCCGGCATGACACTGGCCGATGCGCGCGCGCGCGTGCTCGCGCTTGATGTCGCGGAAGCGGATGAAATTGCCGACCGCAAATTGCTCGAGGCGATCGCCGAATGGTGCGACCGCTTCACGCCCTTTGTCGCCATCGACGCGCCGCACGGATTGTTTCTCGACATCACGGGCGCCGCGCATCTTTTCGGCGGCGAACGCGGATTGCTGGAGCGTGTCGAGAAAGACATTACGCGCCAGGGCTTCGCGCTCCGC
>DASZML010000213.1:0-2297 GCA_035551875.1 Rhizomicrobium sp. | reverse complement strand
ACGCCTTCGATGACCTGCTTCTCGGCGAGGCTTGCGACCAGCGAGGTGCGCTCCTCGGCGCGGCGCTCTTCGAGCACGGCGCGGCGCGACACGACGATGTTGCCGCGGCGGCGATCCATTTTCAGGATTTGGAACGGCTGCGCTTGGTTCATGATCGGTCCAATGTCGCGCATTGGACGCACATCCACCTGCGAACCCGGAAGGAACGCAACGGCGCCATCGAGATCGACAGTGAAGCCACCTTTCACGCGGCCAAAGATCACGCCCTGAACGCGCGTCTGCTCGTTGAAGGCACGCTCCAGCTTGATCCAGCTTTCTTCGCGGCGAGCCTTGTCGCGCGACAGAACGGCATCGCCCAGCGCGTTTTCGACGCGCTCAAGATAAACCTCGACGTCATCGCCGACATTCACGTTGGCCGGCTGGCCGGGCATCGAAAATTCTTTAAGAGCGACGCGGCCTTCGGTCTTCAGACCGACATCGACGACGGCATAGTCGTTCTCGATAGCGACGACCTTGCCCCGGATGACGTTGCCTTCTTGCGGCGAACGGGTCTCGAAGCTGGCTTCGAGCATGGCCGCGAAATCTTCGCGGCTCGGTGTTGCGATGGATTCTGCTGTGGCGGTACGGGCCATAAAACTTCCTTGCATAAGCGTTTGTGCCAACCGCTGGCGCGGCGGACTTCCCAACGGACATGCGTCCGCGAGGCGGTTAAATTGTCGAAGATGTTTTCGGAGCCTGCCCGATTTTGGGTGCCGCCGGGTCTCCTTCAACCCCTGGGGCGGACCCTGAGCGCCTCAATCTTTGGCTGAACCAAAGCGAGGGCGGCCGCGAACGCCGCGTCTATACCCAAGCGCGTAGTATCAAGCAAGTCGGCATCGGCGGCAGGCTTTTGGGGCGAAATTGGGCGGTTGGTATCGCGCGCGTCGCGCTCTCGGATGTCCTTGAGAATGACCGCTTCATCGGCTTTCTGACCGGCGTTGGTCAGTTCCAGCCAGCGGCGATGGGCGCGGACCTCCGCTGAGGCGTCGATGAATAGCTTGGCTGGCGCATCGGGGCATACGACGGTTCCGATATCGCGGCCATCGATCACAACGCCGGGCGTGCGCTTCGCGAACTGGCGCTGATAGTCGAGCAGGGCGGCACGCACCGGTGGAAACACAGAAACAAGCGACGCGGTTTTTCCAATCTCCGCCGTTCGGATGTGCGGATCATTACTGTGCGAGGGGACGATCGCGAGTGCTGCTTTCAATGCATCGGCTTCGTTGTTCGGATCAGCGCCGGCTTCGATCACGCCAAGCGCAGTGAGGCGATAGAGTGACCCCGAATCCAGATGATGAAATCCGAAATGTGCCGCAAGCCTTTTCGCGAGCGTGCCTTTGCCGGATGCCGCTGTGCCATCGACTGTGATGACAGGGTTCATGCGTTCACCAGAAGAAAATCGGCGCTGAGATTGCGCATGAGACTTTCGAATTCGGGAAAACTTGTCGCGATCATTGAAACATCGTCGACGGTTACCTGATTTTCCGCAGCCAAACCCATCACCAGGAAAGACATCGCGATGCGGTGGTCCATATGCGTAACGACGCGTCCATCGCCGCGTACATCGCCACCTTGCACGATCATGCCGTCTTCAAGCTCTTCGACCGTTACGCCATTGGCGCGAAGTCCGGCGATGATGGCGGCGAGGCGGTCGCTCTCTTTGACGCGAAGTTCTTCGAGACCGCGCATTGTCGTCTTTCCTTCGGCGAACGCCGCCGCAATGGCAAGAATCGGATATTCGTCGATCATCGAAGGCGCACGCTCCGGCGGGACTTCGACGCCTTTCAAAGAAGAGTGGCGCACAACGAGGTCGCCAATCTTCTCGCCACCGCTTTCGCGCGCGTTTGTAGTAGTGATATCGGCTCCCATTTCCTTCAATGTGTCGATCAAGCCTATGCGGCGCTGATTTAACAGCACATCGGGGATTGTGACTTCCGAACCGGGAACGATTAGCGCTGCTACAAGCGGGAACGCCGCAGAAGATGGATCGCGCGGCACGTGAACGGAGCAGGGCTTTAGCTCGACTTCTCCAATCACATGCACCGCTTCACCGTGCTTGAGCGGTTCAACGGAAATATCAGCGCCGAATGCTTGCAGCATTTTCTCGGTGTGATCACGGGTGAGTGCGTTCTGTACGATGCGCGAGCGGCCCGGAGCGCCTAACGCACCCAGTATCAATGCTGATTTCACCTGCGCGGACGCGACCTTCACTTCGTAGTTGATGCAGATCGGCATGTCGGCGCCATTGAGCGTGATCG
>DASZML010000212.1:0-13982 GCA_035551875.1 Rhizomicrobium sp. | reverse complement strand
CGGTCCTGCGCCCGTCGATACGCGCAGCCGCACATGATCCTTGCCGACGACATCGGCGAAGGCGACGCGCACATCGGGCACGACAATCAGCGGTTCGGCATTGCCCGCGCCATACGGTCCGGCTTTCGCGATCTCGCGGACGAGAGTCACATTCGCGCCGGATGGCGACACGAGTGCATCGATATCGAGTGCGAGCGCGGCATCGAACGCGGCCGCTGTGTTGTTGAACTGTTCGGCGAGAAATTCGCGGAAACCGTCAAGCTGATGCACAGCGAGCGAGAAGCCCGCAGCCATCTCGTGGCCACCGCCGGACTCGATCAGTCCCTTCTCATGTGCCGCACGAACCATCACGCCGATATCGATGCCGGGAATGGAGCGCGCCGAACCGCGTCCCACACCGCCTTCGAAACCGGCGACGAAAGCGGGTTTCGCAAAGCGTTCTTTCAGGCGCCCCGCAACGATGCCGACGACCCCCGGATGCCAGCCTTCGTCCGACACCAGAAGGAACGGTGCGTTGGACTGCGTCGTCGCCATCGCCGCGGCATTGTCGAGGATCATGCTCTCCAGCGCCTGACGCTCGCGATTGTGCGTATCGAGGCGCTTGGCGATGTCGAGTGCGGACTCATGATCGAGCGCACTCAGAAGTTCGACACCGAGGCTGCATTTGCCGATGCGTCCGCCCGCATTGATGCGCGGGCCGAAAATAAACCCGAGATGATAGGGCGTGAACGGTGCTTCGGCTTTCGCGATAGCGGCAAGCGCCGACAATCCCGGTCGCCCGCCTTCCGCAAGTTTCGCCAATCCGGCACGCACGAACGCACGATTGACACCAACGAGAGGCACGACATCGCAGATCGTCGCGAGGCCGACGATGTCCGCATAGTCCATCAAGTTTGGGGCGATGACATTGCTTGCTGTGTACCAGCCACTTTCACGGAGCGAACGGTTGAGTGCGAGGAGAAACAGAAACGTGACACCGGCCGCGCAAAGAAATCCCAGACCCGACGTGTCACCCGGCTGGTTTGGATTCACCTGCGCAAATGAGGGCGGAAGCGTTTCGACGGCGTGGTGATCGAGCACCACGACATCGAGCCCCGCTTCCTTAGCTGCCGTTAGCGCAGCAACCGCCGTCGCTCCGCAATCGACGGTGATGACGAGTTGCGCACCTTCGCTTGCAAGCAACCGCATCGCATCCGCGTTTGGGCCGTAGCCTTCCGTCATGCGGTCCGGGATGTAGATGCGCGGCGGACGGCCGATGGCGGTCAGGAAATTTGCCATCAATGCGGACGATGCCGAACCATCGACATCGTAGTCACCGAAGACGGCGATCTTTTCGCCTTTTTCGACGGCTTCACGGGCGCGCTGAACCGCGCGTTCCATGTCTTTCAGGAGAAACGGCTCCGGCAAAAGCCGCTTCAATGTCGGATTGAGAATATCTGTCAGTTCATGCGGCTGGACGCTGCGGCCAGCGAGGATACGCGCCAACGAGTCAGAAATCCCGCCATCGCGAACCAGCGCAGCGATCGCCGCTTCATCCGACGCACGCAAATTCCATCTGCGGCCGGAAAAGGAGCGCGAAACTCCGAATGCCGTTTGCGGCTCGAGTTTGATCGCCTCAGAAGCCATGCCGGCTGCGTTTGTGGCGCGTCTTGATCCAGCGCACCGTGCCTGTCGCCGAACGCATCACGATGCTTTCGGTGGTGATGAAATTCTTGTCGACATGCACACCGGACAACATCGAGCCATCCGTCACGCCCGTCGCCGCGAATACGACGTCGCCGGATGCCAATTCCATCAGCGAGTATTTCTTGTTGAAGTCCTTGATGCCAAGCTTTGCCGCACGCGCGCGTTCGTCGTCTTTCTTGAACACAAGCCGAGCCTGCATCTGCCCGCCCACGCAACGCAGCGCCGCCGCTGCAAGCACACCTTCCGGCGCGCCGCCCTGGCCGATATAGATGTCGATATCGGTTGCCGGGTCGGTCGTCGCAATCACCCCGGCAACATCACCGTCTGTGATCAAACTGATAGAAGCACCGGTCTTTCGCACGGCGGCAATCAGTGCTTCGTGACGGGGACGATCCATGATGCACGCAGTGATCTCGCTGGGCTTTACGCCTTTCGCTTTCGCCAGTGCGTTGATATTGTCGCCCGGATCGGCATCTATATCGACAATCCCATTGGCGTAGCCCGGCCCGATGGCGAGCTTGTCCATGTAGGTGTCCGGCGCATTGAGAAGCGTGCCCGGCTCTGCCATTGCCATAACAGCGAGTGCATTTGGCATCGCTTTCGCGGTCAGCGTGGTGCCTTCCAGCGGATCGAGCGCGATGTCGACGGCGATACCGCCCGATCCGACCTTCTCGCCGATGAACAGCATCGGTGCCTCGTCACGCTCGCCTTCACCGATCACGACCGTTCCTTGGATCGGCAGAAAGTTGAAGGCCGTGCGCATCGCTTCAACGGCAGCTTGATCGGCGTTGTGTTCGTTTCCGCGGCCGATCTGGCGCGAGGCGGCGATGGCGGCCGCTTCGGTTACGCGCACCGCTTCGAGCGCAAAAGCACGATCGAGAAGTTGGGACATTTCTGCTCCTTTGGCGCCGTTTTACCGGCGTTCTCAGCCGGCCTCGATGGGAATCATGCAGGGGCTGGCCAAGACCTTGTCCGACGCCGCAATCGCCTTCAAGGCGCTCGAAAGCGCGGTTTCCAGACAGTCGTGGGTAATCATGACGATTGCCACCGCACCACCCGGTGCGCGGCCGCGCTGGATCATGCTCTCGATGGAAACTTCCGCCTCGGCGAGCCTGCGCGCAATTTCCGCCAACACACCGGGGGCATCGCGAACCTCGAACCGAAGATAGAAAGCGCCCTGTCGCGGGCCCGGACGGCCGCCATCCGTGATCAGACTTTTGGCCGGCCGGCCAAACGGCGCGCCGAACATGCCGCGCGCGATGTCCACGAGGTCTGCGATGACGGCGCTCGTCGTAGGTGCCTCGCCAGCGCCGCGGCCTTCGAATGTGAACGGACCGGCCTCGCGCGCATGCGCGACGACAGCGTTGAAGGCGCCATCGACATCGGCAAGCGGCGTGCCGAGTTTCACCATCGCAGGTTCGACCCGCTGATCGATGCGATCTCCGATACGTCGCGCGATGCCGAGCAGCTTTATGCGATGCCCGAACTCATGCGCGAATTTGATGTCGTCCGTTGTAATATGTGTGATGCCAACGGTCTGAATATTCTTCAGGTTCGGCGCAGCGCCGAACGCAAGCGCGGACAACACCGCGAGTTTGTGCGCCGTGTCACCGCCACCGACATCGAGTGTCGGATCGGCTTCGGCATAGCCGAGTTTCTGCGCCTCGCTCAGCACATCTTCGAACGAACGGCCTGTCGCTTCCATCTGCGTGAGAATGTAATTGCAGGTGCCATTGAGAATTCCGCGAACCGCATCGATGCCATAGGCGATCAGGCTTTCGCGCAACGCCTTTACAATCGGAATGCCGCCGGCAGCGGCGGCTTCGAACTTCAGCGCCACATCGTTTTCTTCGGCAAGCGATGCGAGTTCAGTGCCGTGATAAGCGAGCAACGCCTTGTTGGCAGTGACAACGTGCTTCTTCGCGCGCAATGTCGATGTTACCAGACTACGCGCTGCGCCTTCTTCTCCACCAATCAGCTCGACGATCACATCGGCATGAGAATTCACCAACGCCGTCGCATCCGCTTCCCATGCGACTTTGGAGACATCCGCAGCACGCTTCTTCGCTTTGTCGCGCGCGGAAACGCCGACAAGTTCGAGCGGACGCCCTGCCCGCTGCGCCAACTCCGCGCCACGCGTGAGCAGCAGACTCGCCACCCCGCCGCCGACCGTTCCAAGCCCGGCGATCGCGATTTTCAATGGCTTGGTCATTTTGCGGCTTCCAGCACGGGAACGTGTTCGTTCGACCGTATCGAGAGAAACTTCTTCACGTTGCGTGCCGCCTGCCGGATGCGGTGTTCGTTCTCCACCAGCGCGATGCGCACATAACCCTCGCCATATTCGCCGAAGCCCAGCCCCGGCGCGACAGCGACCTTGGCGTGGACAAGCAACTGTTTTGCGAATTCGAGTGAGCCCGCTTCGCGATAGCTTTCCGGGATAGGCACCCAAGCGAACATGGAGGCCGGCGGGGATGGAACATGCCAGCCTGCGCGCTCCATGCTTTCAACGAGCACATCGCGGCGCGCCTTATAGATGGCACGCATTTCGGCAACGCAATCCTGCGGGCCGTTCAACGCCGCCGTCGCAGCGACCTGCACCGGCGTATACGCGCCGTAATCGAGGTATGACTTGATACGGGCCAACGCCGAAATCAGGGTTTTATTTCCGGCGGCAAAACCCATGCGCCACCCCGGCATCGCGTAGGACTTGCTGAGCGACTGGAATTCGACGGCCACATCCTTCGCGCCCTCGACTTGAAAGATCGAAGGCGGTGGATTGGCGTCATCGAAATAGATATCGGCATAAGCGAGATCGGAAAGAACCCAGATCTCATGCTTCTTCGCGAAGGCGACGATCTCTTCGTAGAAATCGAGGCCAACAACCTGCGCCGTCGGATTCGAGGGATAATTCACCACCAACGCTGTCGGCTTTGGCACGGAATGACGCACCGCGCGATCCAGACCGCGCAGATATTCTTCCGGCGAGGTCGCGTTTACATGCCGAATCGCGGCGCCAGCGAGAATGAATCCGAAAGCGTGGATCGGATATGCCGGATTGGGAACGAGGATGGTGTCACCTGGTGCGGTGATCGCCTGCGCTAGGTTCGCGAAGCCCTCCTTCGAACCCAAAGTTGCAATGACTTCGGTGTCAGGATTGAGCGCCACACCGAAACGCCGCTCGTAATAGTCCGCCATCGCGCGCCGCAGGCCTTTGATACCGCGAGACGCCGAGTAGCGGTTCGAGCGCGGGTCGTTTGCCGTCTCGATCAGCTTATCGACGATGTGCTGCGGCGTAGGCATGTCCGGATTGCCCATGCCGAAATCGATGATGTCCTCCGACCGCGCGCGCGCTTCCGCTTTGAGGCGGTTCACTTCCTCAAAAACATAGGGCGGCAACCGCCGGATACGGTGAAAATCGGTCTGCATGGTAGGGGCAGATCAGGGCAAATTGTGCAGCGCGTCAATGGCGCCAAACATCAGCCCTGAATGTAGATATCCGCCCTGTGGCCGCTGTCGCCACCAGCTGGGACGGCAGTATATGCGGCACTTTCTTGATCACCACGCCCCTCGACCAGGACGCGGTCCGCCGGAACGCCATCTCTGATTAACTCGCGCGCCACAGCGTTCGCACGGGCTTGAGATCGCTCCAAATTCCACTCCATGCGCCGGGCGGCGGTGAGTTTGGTAGAATTGCTTGAGGAATACCCGACGACACGGACAAAACCACTGCTGCCGCGCGATGCGAAAGCTTGGGCTGTTGCCTGTACTTGAGCTTTTGCATCACTGCTGAGGATCGTCGTGTCATGCGTGAAATACACGCTGGCTTGCGGTGGCAGTCCAGCAGAGTCCGCATACACCGATGGCGCAGCCACCTGCTGACCTTGCAAAGAGTCAAAATTGGCGACAACCGCACCGCTCATCTTCTCTGGACCACCCATCGATCGTGTGGAGGGGCCGACCGCGGGACCAGTTGAAGCGACGTAGGTGATCGAACCGACGCCTTGCGAGCCACCCATGGAGGCGGTTTGGCGGTATCGCGCGATAATTGGCGGCGCCACGAATTGAGAAACCGAAGGATCGAGCGGCGGGGCCCTCGAGGGCTGGAACCCGAGTGCACTGTCGTTCATCGCGACAGCCTGCATGCCCGGAATACCGCGATCATTGATCGGCGGGACTGCCGGAACCCCGCTCGGCGCCACAGGAGGTGCCGCGGTCTGTGTAGCAATTACGGGTGCCGTCGGAGCGGGCGCTGGCGTTGCAGCTGTCGCAGCAGGTGTCGAACTGTCATCGCTTGTGGCTGACGATGTATCGGACGGAGACGGCGTGGCATCGGCGGTCTTTTCAACCGGTTCGGGCTTGTCCGGCGGCGGCGCGGCGGCCGTCTCGGTGCCCGCGCGGAGCTGGTCGGCGCTGTAGTTCTGCCTGTCGCCCTGCGCAGCCAGCGAATCCGAAGTCTGCTTTTGATCGTTCGCCGTCGAAGGTGCTTTCGGGCGGTCTGGCGTATCCGCGAGATCGGGGAACCCATTGCCGGATTCATTTGCAGCCTGCGACGCGTCGGACGGCTGCGCGGCGCCCGAAGTGTCAGTGCTCGCGGTCTGCGTCGAAGCGGCAGACTGATCGATAACCGGAAATCCGTTCGCGTCTGTCGGTGTTGTGGTCGATGCCGTGTCGTCGTCCCCACCGAGCCAGCTGGGCATCATCGCGCAGGCGCCGGAGCTGGACGCCAGGACCACCACCACCGCGAGGCGTGCGAGCATTTTTGACGTTTCGCCGAACTTCATCAAAGCCTCCAACCGCGATGCGCGAATTGAATCAAGCGCACGCGACCCATGGAGACTCGTATACAAGCAGCGACCGCCGGTTCCAAGCAAATGTGCGAACAAAATCAATGTTTCACGAGATTTAATCTGTTGAGGGTGAACGGCTCTGCGTCTTGCGGTTGCGCAATTCTGCGCGTTATCTAATCAAACTGCCGTAATCAGGAACGTTAATGGCGAAAAACACCGAAAAACCACGCGCGGAACCTGTGGGCCAAACGAACGAATACGTCATAGGCGATGCAGGAACTTTCGCCCGGAATATGGTGCAAGTTGGCATTCAATCTCAAAGGCTTCTGACCGATTTCTTAAGACGCCAGGTTAAGAAGACCGGCTCCAACGAGCCTCTCGACCCGCTCAATCTCACCGGTGCGTTCACGGAATTGTTGCGCGGGATGATCGCCGATCCCTCCGCAATGATGGAAGCGAACTTCCAGCTGTGGCGTGACTACATGAGCTTGTGGGAACGCACAGCCCGCAAAATGATGGGCGGCCAAGTCGAAGAATCCATCGCATCCGCGTCCAGTGACAAGCGCTTCCGCGATAAAGATTGGCAGGAAAATCAGATTTTCGACTTTATCAAGCAGAGCTATCTGCTGACTGCAAACTGGATGCAGGAAACCGTTACGAAAGCGGACAAGAAACTCGATCCGAAGACCAAGAAGCGCATCGAGTTCTACACGAAGCAGTTTGCCGACGCGATCGCTCCCACGAATTTCGTGTTGACCAATCCGGAAGTGCTACGCACAACGCTTCAAACGAACGGCGAAAACCTCGTCAAAGGCCTGAACAATCTTCTGGAAGATTTGGATCGCGGTGATGGCCAGCTTTCGATCCGCCAATCCGCGGACGCCTTCAAAATTGGCGAAAACATCGCAACCGCGCCAGGCAAGGTCGTTTTTCGCAATGAACTGATCGAGCTTCTGCAGTTCGATCCAACGACTGAACAAGTCTACAAAACACCGCTGCTGATTTTCCCGCCGTGGATCAATAAGTTCTACATTCTCGATCTGAAGCCGGAAAACTCCTTCATCCGCTGGGCGTCGGCGCAAGGCTATACCGTGTTCGTTGTGTCGTGGGTCAATCCCGACAAGAAACTCGCGAAAAAGACTTTCGAAGACTACATGCGCTACGGCATTTTCGCCGCGCTCGACGCGGTCGAAGCGGCGACGGGCGAAAGCAAGATCAACACCATCGGCTATTGTATCGGCGGCACGCTGCTGTCGGCCACCCTCGCCTACATGGCGGCTGAGGGTGATGACCGCGTGAACTCCGCGACGTTCTTCGCGGCGCAGGCGGACTTCTCCGAAGCTGGAGATCTCCAGATATTCGTCGATGACGAGCAGCTTGAGGCGCTTAAGCAGCAGATGGATCAGGCCGGCGGTGTGCTCGAAGGCGGCAAGATGGCGACCACGTTCAACATGCTGCGCGCGAACGATCTCATCTGGGGCTTTGTGGTCAGCAATTATCTGCTCGGCAAAGAGCCTGCACCGTTCGACTTGCTTTATTGGAATTCCGATACAACGCGGATGCCCGAAGCGACGCATTTGTTCTATCTGCGTGAGTTCTACAAAAACAATTGCCTCTCGCAGGGAAAGATGGTGTTCGGCGGCAACAAACTCGATCTCTCGAAGGTCAAGATTCCGATCTATCTACAAAGTGCGAAAGACGATCACATCGCGCCGTTCCGCTCGGTCTACAAATCCACAAAACTTTTTGGAGGACCGGTCCGCTTCATTATCGCGGGCAGCGGACACATCGCCGGCGTCATCAACCCGCCAGTCGCCAAGAAGTACCAGTACTGGACGAACGACGCGTTCGGCATGACGCCGGATGGCAAAATCGCAAAAGCCTATCCGGCAAAAGTGGAAGACTGGCAGGCTGGTTCGAAAGAAACACCGGGTTCGTGGTGGCCGGATTGGGACGCTTGGCTATCGCGATTGTCTGGACCGAAAGTAGCGGCACGCAAACCGGGAGATGCGAAACTGAAAGTTATGTGCGACGCGCCAGGCACCTACGTGAAGGTCAAGGCGCGATAACTCTCGCACGCATCACTTTCGCGATGGCCGAACTCGCCGGATCGCCGCGCACTTCGAGCCCAGCGATAACACCTGCGATGTCGTTCGGCGTTTTGTCTTGCGACAGCTTGAATTTTCCATCCAAGCGATCGAGCGGCAAGGAGAACGCGACGATGCCGTTGAGCAGCGCCTCGACACGTTGTGGCGGCACTTTGTCGATCAGCCATGTTTCTTTCGGTCGCAGCTTTTCTTCTTCCTGCGCAGAGAGGTCGATAACAAGCTGGCGCAGCTCCTCGCGCGATGACCGGCGAACGCTTCCCTCGCCTTCGAGTGCGATGTAGTTCCAAGTTGGGACCGTGACGGTCTGTTTGTACCAATCCGGTGAGACGTACGCGTCAGCCGCCATAATGCTCAACGAGAGCCGTGCGCCATCTTTTAGTGCCGCGAGAGGATTTCCGATCGCGAAATGAAAACGGAGCGTTCCAAACGACCCTTCGCTGTCATCCAGAATGACGGGTGCATAGGCAAACGCAACGCGCTCGCCCAGTATCGCCGCAAAGGTCACGAACACACGTTCGCGAATGACTTTGTGCAAAACCGCCAGGTCATCGACGACAAAGGCACGTGGGCGGTACATCAGACGAGGCCGGTCGTTTCCGGCAGGCCGAGCATGATGTTCATGTTCTGAACCGCGGCTCCACTCGCGCCTTTGCCGAGATTGTCGAACACCGCGATCAAACGCGCCTGCTGCGTTTTGTCGTTGCCGAACACATAAAGCTTCATACCGTTGGTCAACTTCAAAGCTTCGGCATCAACGGTTTGCGGCACGGTAATTGTTGGAGGTTCGGGCGACACACCAACGCGCATCGCCTTTATCGCCTCGGATGCACCGTCAAATGGTGCGACTTCAATGAGCGGCTCTTCGCGATAAGACTCAGCAATCGCGCGATGCAATTCGAACACCGCAGGTTTGCCGGGCAACGCCCACAACTGAAGAGGCACCTCGACGATCATCCCACGATAAAATCGTCCAACATTGGGCGAAAATACGGGCGAATGTGCGAGGCCTGAATGTTCGCGCATCTCCGGCGCATGCTTATGTGCGAGGGTGAGTGCATAAGTCCGCACGACCGTTGCAACATAGCATGGCGAATCTTTCGCCTCGAATTCCTCGATCATGGATTTTCCGCCACCGGAATATCCCGAAACACCGGTGACGGTTGTCGGGAAGTCTTTCGGAACGATCCCAGCGCGCGTGAGCGGACGCATCAGGCCTAGAAATCCAGTCGGCCAACAACCGGGATTGGAGACCCGCGCCGAATTCGCGATCTTCCCACGCTGATCTTCTTCCAGTTCTGGAAAACCGTATGTCCACCCGCGTGCTGTGCGGTGTGCGGTCGATGCATCGATCACGCGAGTCGAATTGTTCTCGATCAGCGAAACTGACTCGCGCGCCGCGTCGTCCGGCAAGCACAGAATCACGAGATCGCTCTCGTTCAATGCTTCTTTGCGCGCTTTCGCATCTTTGCGTTGCGTGTCGGAAAGCTTTACGAACGAAATATCGGAACGACCCGCGAGCCGCTCGCGAATCTCAAGCCCCGTCGTGCCCGCTGCGCCGTCGATGAATACTTTGGCTGCCATTTCCGTTCTGTTCCGCTGGCTGGCGCTTCTACCTGTGACTATCGCTGATTGACAGTCTTTTGAGGGGCTTTTCTACTCGCGGCATGCGGCGAATCCGAGACCCTTCGGATCGGGCGGGAGGTGCAAATGGACTTCAACAAGCTTTGGGCGAACTTTCTGGACACGCTCCAGAACCACTACGTAGATTTCAATGGACGCGTTGGCCGGTCTCAATTTTGGTATTACATTCTCGTGGTTGTTGGCATCAGTATCATTGCAAGCATCGTCGGTTCGGTGACCACGCGATTGATCTCCTCGCTTGTTTCGCTGGCGCTGCTGTTGCCAAACCTCGGCATGGGCGTGCGCCGTCTACATGACATAGGCAAGCCGTGGTTCTGGGTGCTTGTGCCACTCGTACCATCCGTTCTCGGTTTCATTTTCCTCTTCATGCTGCTGTGGCCACTCGCCATGCTGTGCTGGCTTGCAACGCTTGCTGCAGCCGTGCTGCTGATCTTTTGGTACGCGCAACCCGGCACTCCCGGGCCAAATGAGTATGGCGCTGTGCCGCCTGTGTTCGCACCAAACTGATCGCCACAATCCAGAAATAAAAAAGGGCGGTCTTTCGACCGCCCTTTTTGTTTGGATGCTCGCTTCGCTTAGCGCTTCGAGAACTGGAAGCTGCGGCGCGCCTTCGGATGGCCGTACTTCTTGCGCTCGACGACGCGCGGGTCGCGCGTAAGAAAGCCGCCTGGCTTCAGCGCGGCGCGCAGCGACGGTTCATACGCAACCAGCGCACGCGAAATGCCGTGACGTACGGCGCCGGCCTGGCCCGAGAGCCCTCCGCCCACCACCGTCACCACCACGTCGAACTGTCCGTCGCGGTTCGCTGCGATCAGCGGTTGGCGCAAAATCATGCGCAGCACGGGACGTGCGAAATAGATCTTCTCTTCGCGGCCATTGACCGTGATACGGCCGAGGCCCGGCTTTATCCACACGCGAGCGATCGCGTTCTTACGGCGGCCCGTGGCATAGGCACGGCCTTTGGAGTCCTTGTTGGACTTCGGCTGCTCGCCGGCTTCCGCCGATGTCGTCGGCTTCGCCTTGATGAGCGTGGATTTCAGATCGCTGAAATTCTTGACGTCTTCGGCCATGGTTACGCCGCCTTCGATTTTTTGAAGTTGCTGTTTTTCGGGCTCATTGCCGCGACATCTAGTTTTTGCGGCTGCTGCGCTTCGTGCGGATGCTCGGCACCGGGATAAACGCGCAAATTGGACAACTGACGCTTGCCGAGCGGACCGCGGGGCAACATGCGCTCGATCGCCTTTTCAACAACGCGCTCCGGATGTTTGCCTGCCATGATCGCGCCAGCTGTGCGTTCCTTGATGCCGCCGATGTAGCCGGTGTGATGGTAGTACACCTTCTTCTTCAGCTTATCGCCGGTCAGCAGCGCCTTGGCGGCGTTGATGATGATGACATTGTCGCCGCAATCCATGTGCGGCGTGAATGTCGGCTTGTGTTTTCCACGCAGGCGCATAGCGACAATTGAAGCGAGACGGCCAACCACGAGCCCGTCGGCATCGATGATCAACCACTTCTTTTCGATCTCGGACGGCTTGGCCGAGTAGGTTTTCATGGCAATATCTCCGGAAGAGCGCGCGATGTAACGGCGGGGCTTTCGAACGTCAAGCGTAATGTGCCGAAAAGCCAATAATTTCGGCCAATCCAGGGTAACGGTACAATAATACCGTATCAAAATGGCGAAATCCAAGAGTTCAGGAGAAATCCGTGTAGGCATCGGCGGATGGACGTTCGAGCCGTGGCGCGGTGGCATGTTCTATCCCAAAGGCCACGCGCAGGCGCGCGAGCTGCAATATGCCAGCCACGCCGTGACGACGATTGAGATCAACGGCACGTTTTATTCGACGCAAAAGCCCTCCAGCTTCCGCAAATGGGCGGACGAAACGCCGAATGATTTTGTCTTCTCCGTGAAAGCGCATCGTCTTGCCACCAATCGCCGCGTGCTGGCGGAAACCGGACCGTCAATCGAGAAATTCGTGACCAGCGGGTTGAGCGAATTGAAGACGAAGCTCGGTCCGATCCTTTGGCAATTCGCCAATCATAAGAAATACGAGCCGGAAGATTTCGAGGCGTTCCTTGCCCTGCTCCCGAAATCCATCGACGGATTAAGACTGCGCCATGCTGTCGAAGTGCGGCACGACAGTTTCGTTGTGCCGCAGTTTGTCACGCTCGCGCGTAAATATGGCGCAGCGATCGTGTACGCGCATCACGAGAAATATCCGGCCATTGCCGATGTGACGGCGGATTTTGTATATGCACGGTTACAGCAAGCCGCGCCCAAAGTGGAAACCGGATACACAATCGCCGCGATCAAGAAATGGTCCGAACGCGTGCGCGAATGGGCAGACGGCAAAATCGCGAAAGATCTTCCGCAAATCGGTAAGGCTCAGAAACCCACCAAGACCGATGTGTTTGTCTATTTCATCTCAGGCGCTAAAGAACGCAATCCAGCCGCGGCGCAGGCGCTAATCAAAGAACTCAAGAAGTAATCAGCGGAAACGAAAGATATCCGCGTCTTTGTCGGCGCGGCCTTTGATCAGCGTAGGCACGATCTCGGACGCAATCTTGCTGTAGATCGTGCCGTTCCCGCCAAAGCCCATCACGACAAAACAGTTCGGCATGTCCGGCACGGCATCGATGAAGGGAAGACCGTCGAGGCTTTCGCCGAAGGCACCGCTCCATTCATGTACTGGCGAGAATTCAATATCGGGAATGAGAGTTTCGACCTTTTTTACGATGCGCGATGATTTTCGCTCGAGACTGCGCGCCCTATAAGACGGCAGATCGATATCTTCATCTTCACCACCAGCGATAAGCCGCCCATCCGGCGTCGTGCGCATGTAGAGATAGGGTTCAGCCGCCTCCCAAATGAGCACCTTGTCCAGCCAGCGCGGATATTTCGCGCGCGGACGTGAGGCGACTGCCCAGCTTGATGTGATTTTGGCCCGGTTCTCGGGAATACCTTTCAGGAGTTCGTAGCCGGTGCAGAAAACGACGTACTTGGCTTCGATAAAGTGTTCGCCGGAATCGAGGATGACGCCATGCTTTGTGGCGATCACATCCTCCACTTCAACAGGCCAAAACATTTTCGCACCCAGCTTCTTTGCATGGCGCAAAAGTCCACGTGTGAGCTTGACCGGATTGGCGCCTGCAGAGCCGGGCGAAAAGATTGCTCCGGTGCGATCAATACCGAACATCTCGCGCAACTGCGTGACATCGAGATATTCGCCGGGCAGTTTGGCACGATGACGCGCCCTGCTCTCTTTCAGCATCGCGCGCGAGCCTAGCCGGTCGCCCGTGAGGTAGAGCGAACTCCTCGGCGATAATTCGCAGACAATTTGGAGTTCACCAACCAGCCGCTGGAGCGCCTGCGTCGCGCGAAATGAACGCCGCCATGCGCGCATGGCTTTCGTTGGGCCGATCTTTTCGGACAATTCGATTAGCGGCGTATCGATTTCCCATTGCAGCATCGCGGTGGATGCGGCCGTGCTGCCCTCCGCCGGTGCGCGGCGATCCAGCACGACGACATTCTCAAATTGCTTCGCAAGAGCCTGCGCCATGAACGCGCCACTCACGCCGGCACCAACAATCGCTACGTCCGCGCGAATAGAGTCTTTCAGCGGTTGCCGCTTGAACTTCCGTATCGTCCAAAGCGAATTGCCCGTCCGTAGATCCTTTTGGTGCGTTGCTGAATCCCCGTGCCGCATCTTCCCCCCGCCGCACATGCAAAAGCACACCCCGCCAGACAGGGTGTGCTTTTCAA
>DASZML010000211.1:0-16076 GCA_035551875.1 Rhizomicrobium sp. | reverse complement strand
GGCGCAACGAGACGATCGGTCTTTGGAACAGCACTTGCCATCACGCCTCCCAAGGATTGACAAGCTTGAGACCGTCAAACCGGAAATGCTTCACGTTGCGTGTCGCGAACGTGAAGTCGTGCGCCATCGCGGTTGCCGCGAGCTGAGCGTCCGCCGTTTGCGCTTTTGGATAAGCCGCGCGCAAGTACCCCCAATGTCGTGCAGCAAAATCGTCAAGGACAACGATCCGATTGGCGAATTGCTTCTCGACGACGGCAATCCAGCTATTCAATTGCCGCTCTTTCTCCGGATTGTTCAACTGCGCAACACCGAAATAAAGCTCTCCCAACGTCAAGACACTTATATAAAGCGAAGCCGGCTCTTGATATCGCACCCAATCGACAAAGGCCGCACCCGGTTTTGGCCGAATGCCCTCCGAAACGACGCAGGTGTCGAGCAGAAATCTCAAAATACTTTTCTCGGCTTGTCGCGCTTGCGTCGCGGCAATTTAAAACCCGGCACCTTCGGTGCCGACAAAATCCAGTCGGCGAGAGTCCTGGGTTCTGACCTGCCGGAACTCTTTTCCCGGATCAGACGCACTTCAAACTTGGGTCTACCGCGATAGGTGATGATCTGCGGCTCGCTCTCCGCTTCGCGCAAGAATTCCGAAAAGCGCGCCTTTGCGTCCTGCACCGGCCAGCTACGATCCATGCCGTCCTCCTGACTAGTCTGACTAGTCAGATTGTAGATGACCGTCCCATCGCCCGCAAGGATTCGCGGATTAACGCATCCACCGGCGCTTCGCCAAGATCGCGCGCCGCACGCGCGACGCTTTCCGCCGCTTGGCCCTGAGAATAGCCCAGCTTGACGAGCGCGGCGACGGCATCGGCTTCCGGACCGCGCGGCGCGACAATCGCAGCGGCGCCGTCTTCATGGCCACGCAACATCATGGAAGGCGCTTTGTCTTTCAGCTCGGTGACAATACGCAGCGCCAATTTTGGCCCAACGCCATTGGCCTTCCCAATGGCCGCTTTGTCCGACAACGCCAGCGCCCGTTCGAGTTCGCGCGGGCTGAGCGCGGAGAGCACATTCAAGGCCACGCGCGCACCGACATTCTGCACCGTCTGCAATAGCCGAAACCATTCGCGTTCTTCGGCGGAGGAAAATCCGTAAAGCCGAATCGCGTCTTCGCTCACTTTGGTTTCAATCATCAGCGCGGCGGTCGCGCCGATACCTAGGCGCGAAAGCGTCGACGACGGACAGTGCACGAGATAGCCGACGCCGTTCACATCGATGATCGCATGATCGTCGGCAAGCGAATCCACAATGCCGGTCAACTTGCCAATCATGTCATCGCCGCCACGATGCGCGCGCGCGTCCCCGACAAATGTGCATGCGCGATGGCCGCGGCGAGTGCGTCGGCAGCGTCGGCGGCTTCGACGCGCGCTGTCGGCAACAAGCGCCTCACCATCAGCATCACCTGCATCTTGTCGGCATGACCGGCGCCGACGACGCATTTCTTGATGTGATTGGGCGCGTATTCCGCGATAGCCAATCCGGCTTGCGCCGCGGCAAGCAATGCAATCGCGCGCGCATGGCCGAGCTTCAGCGCAGCGCTCGGATCTTTCGCAACGAACGCCTGCTCCACCGAGATCGCCGCAGGCCGGTGCCGCGCGATCACTTCGCATACCGCCGTATGCAGGACCATCAGCCGCGCGGCGAGTTCAGATTTCGCATCGCTGGTCAAGACGCCATGCGCGACATGGGACAGGCGCGTACCCTCCATATCGATGACGCCCCAGCCCATGCGGCCAAGACCGGGATCAAGTCCAAGAATGCGAATCGCGGTGCCCACGAAGGCTTTGTACCTTGTTTGTTCGGCGCTTTCCTAGGCCGGTTTCGCCTCTTCGTCACCCATCAGTCCATTGTACCAGCGCAGCCATCCGGCGCGGCACCATTCGCGGAAGCGCTCCATGTAGAGATAGACGACCGGCGTGGTGTAGAGCGTCAGGATCTGGCTCAGGAACAATCCGCCGACGATGGAAATGCCAAGCGGCTGGCGCAACTCCGCGCCATCGCCTGTGATGATTGCCAGCGGCAGAGCACCCAGCATGGCGGCGAAGGTCGTCATCATGATCGGGCGAAAGCGCAACAGACAGGCGCGGTAGATCGCCTTGTGCGCGTCGAAGCCATGCACGCGCTGTGCGTCGATAGCGAAGTCGATCATCATGATCGCGTTCTTCTTCACGATGCCGATGAGCAGGATCACAGCGATCAGCGAAATCAGCGTGAATTGCCCGAGCTGGCTGGTCGATGCGCCGGCAGGGCCGTGCGCGAAAAACCGATGATACAAATCCTGCATCTTTCCGAAGAAGAGAATCGCGATCAGCGCCCCGACGCCTGCCGATGGCAGCGTAGACAAAATCGTGATCGGATGGATGTAACTCTCATAGAGAATGCCGAGCACGATATAGACCGTAACGATTGCCGCCAGAATCAGCATCGGCTCGCTCGCCAGCGACTGCGTAAACACCTGCGCGGTGCCGGCAAAATCGCCATGCACCGAAATCGGCACATGCAGATCGCTCATGGATTTCTGTATCGCCGCGGTGGCGACACCCAGCGACTCGCCTTCGGGCAAATTGAACGAGAACGTCGTGGCGACGAACGGTCCCTGATGGTTGATCGACAATGGCGTCGTTCCGGGACCGTACTGCGTGAGCGCCGCTAACGGGACCATCGTTTCCTGCGCCGTGCTAACGGACGCGCCGGTGGATGCACCTCCGCGCGCGCTGTTGGTCAGCGCATTGAGTTGCTGGTTGCGAACCGCGTCGGATGCGACGGCCGCGGCGGTCGGCGCCGTCGTTGACGACAACACCGTCGTTCCGGCGACAGCGCCCGTCGTTTGCGTGCCGCTCGGCGTTCCCGCCGATGTGCTGACGTAAATGTCCTGCAGCGTGTCGGGGCTTTGCCAGAACTCCGGCGCGACTTCCATCACCACGTGATACTGATTCAGCGCGTTGTAGATCGTCGAGACCTGGCGCTGGCCGAACGCGTCATAGAGCGTGTTGTCGATCTGGGTGAGCGAGACGCCCAAACGCGCTGCCGTGTCACGATCCACCGTGAGCTCTACCTCCAGCCCTTTGTCTTGTTGGTCGGAGTTCACATCTTCGAGCTCAGGCACATCGTTCAACGCAGCAGTGATCTTGGGCACCCACTCGTTCAGCTCCTCCAGCGAGTCAGCCTGGATGGTGTACTGATATTGCGCGTTGCTTTGGCGACCGCCCGCGCGAATATCTTGCGGCACGGCGAGAAAGAGCCGCGCGCCTGTTATGAACGCGAGCTTCTTGCGCAGGCGTGCGATGACGGCATCGCTTGTGTCGCTGCGTTCGGAAAGCGGTTTCAGCGCAACAAACATAAAGCCGGAATTCGTCGCGCCTCCGCCTCCTCCTCCGCCGCCGCCCGTGAAACCCACGACGCTTTCGACATCCGGATCCTGTCGCACCGCATTCATAAACTGGCGGAATTTCACTTCCATCGCCTGGAACGAAATACTCTGATCGCCACGAATGCCGCCGACGAGACGGCCTGTATCCTGCTGTGGGAAAAATCCAAACGGAACGATGCGGAAGAGATAGACGTTGAGGCACACCGCAATGAGCAGGATGAACATGATCGTCTTTGGATTGTCGAGCGACCACGCCAATGTCCGGTCATAAAACCGGTGCACGCGCGCGAAGGCGGCTTCGGACGCACGCATGAAGCGGCTCTGCTTCTTCTTGCCTTGATCGCGCACCAAAAAAGCGCACATCATCGGCGTCGTCGTCAGCGAAACGACGAGCGAGATCATCACGGCGATCGCGAGCGTGTAAGCGAATTCGTGGAACAGTCGCCCGACCAATCCGCTCATGAAGAGGATCGGCACGAACACCGCGATCAGCGACACGCTCATGGACAGAACGGTGAAGCTCACCTCGCGTGCACCGATGAACGCAGCCTGAAGCCGCGGCATTCCGTTTTCGACATGCCGGGTGACATTCTCCAGCACGACGATAGCATCATCCACGACGAACCCTGTCGCCACGGTCAGCGCCATGAGCGAGAGATTGTCGAGACTGAATCCGATGAGGTACATAACGCCGAGTGTGCCGAGCAGCGACAGCGGCACCGCAACGCTCGGGATCAAAGCCGTGCGGCCGTTGCGCAGAAATACGAACACCACAAGCACCACCAGAACGATGGAAATGAACAGTGTGCGCTCCACATCGCGCAGTGACGCGCGAATGGTGGTCGTGCGGTCGTTGGTCGGTGTGATCTTGATCGACGGCGGGATCGACGCCTGAAGCTGCGGGATTAAGGCGGTTACGCGGTCGACGACATCGATGATATTCGCGCCGGGCTGACGATAGAGGACCACAAGCACCGCCGGCTTGCCGTCCGCCATGCCCAGATTCCGAACATTCTCGACGCCGTCGGAAACCGTCGCAACATCCTGCAGACGCACGGCGGCGTTGTTGCGGTATGCGACGATCAGCGAGCGATATTCATCGGCGGTTGTGGCCGTGTCGTTGACATAAATCTGATAATGCTTGGACCCGGCATCGACGGCTCCCTTGGGACTGTTGGCATTCGCCGCCGACAGTGCTGCGCGCACGTCTTCCAGACCGATGCCATATTTGAAAAGCGCGCGCGGATTGAGTTCGACGCGCACCGCTGGCAGCGAACTGCCACCGATCTGCACATCGCCGATGCCGGTCACCTGCGAGAGTTTCTGCTGCAGAACCGTGGAAGCTGAGTCGTAGATTTGTCCCGTCGTCAGCGTATCGGACGTCAGCGCCAAGATGAGAATCGGGGCATCCGACGGGTTCACTTTGCGATACGTCGGATTGCTGCGCAGCGCCGCCGGTAGATCGACGCGTGCGGCGTTGATCGCGGCCTGGACGTCTCGCGCCGCGCCGTCGATGTCGCGGTCGAGACCGAACTGCAAGACCACACGCGTCGAGCCGACCGAGCTTTGCGATGTCATCTCCGTCACATCGGCAATAGAGCCGAGGTGGCGTTCCAGTGGAGTCGCAACGCTCGTCGACATCGTTTCGGGCGACGCGCCAGCCATCGACGCGCTGACGGAGATCGTCGGGATGTCAATGTCCGGCAGCGGCGATACAGGCAACAGGAAGAACGCGATGATGCCCGCAATCGCCAGACCCGCCGTCAGCAAGCTCGTTGCGATCGGCCGGCGGATGAACGGCGTCGAGATGCTCATGCCGGTTCGTCTTCGCCACGGAAGCGGCGGCCGATACGATCGAAATAGAGATAGATGACCGGCGTCGTGAAGAGTGTGAGCAGCTGGCTCACCAGCAATCCGCCGACGATGGCGATACCGAGCGGCTGGCGTAGCTCCGAACCCGTGCCGGTACCAAGCATCAACGGGAGAGCACCGAAGATCGCCGCAACGGTCGTCATCAGAATCGGCCGAAAGCGCAGCAAGCTCGCCTGATGGATCGCTTCGCGCGGACTTTTGCCTTCGACACGCTCGGCCTCCAGCGCGAAATCGATCATCATGATCGCGTTCTTTTTGACGATGCCGATGAGAAGCACGATGCCGATAATCGACACGATATCGAGCTGATCGCCGAACAGTATCAAGGCCAACAGTGCGCCGACTCCGGCGGAGGGCAGCGTCGAGAGAATCGTGATCGGATGGATGTAACTCTCATAGAGCACGCCGAGCACGATGTAGACCGTGACGATGGCCGCGAGGATCAGGAGAAGTTCGTTGCCAAGTGCAGACTGGAACGCGAGCGCCGAACCTTCGAAGTTTGTGTCGATCGACGCCGGCAGATTCACATCTTTCTCCGCCGCCTGAACGGCATCGACGGCGGCGCCGAGCGAAGAGCCTTTCGCCACGTCGAACGAAATCGTCGCTGCCGGGAATTGGCCTAGATGATCGAGCTCCAGCGGAACCGGCTGCTCTTTCACCGTTGCGAGGGTGTTCAGCGGTACCTGCCCTTGCGAAGCTGACGGCAGGTAGACCGAGTCTAGCGATGCCACCGAGTTCTGCAATTGCGGGCTCGCTTCGAGGATCACGCGGTACTGATTGGATTGGGTGAAGATGGTGGAGGCGATGCGTTGGCCAAACGCATCGT
Source organism: Rhizomicrobium sp. (assembly GCA_035551875.1). Classification (GTDB taxonomy): domain Bacteria; phylum Pseudomonadota; class Alphaproteobacteria; order Micropepsales; family Micropepsaceae; genus Rhizomicrobium. The sequence goes on along the minus strand of DASZML010000211.1, from coordinate 9,951 downwards.
AGAGCGCGTTATCGATCGTCGCAGCCGTGATGCCGAAGCGCGCAGCAGTGTCACGGTCGATGTCGATGTAGGCCGATAGGCCCTTGTCGGTATAGTTGGTCGAGACGTTTTCGATTTGCGGAGCCTGGTAAAGGCGCGCCATAAGCTTGGGCACCCACTGATCGAGATCGGTGGCCGCTGCCGAACCCAGAATAAATGAATACTGCCCGCGGCTGACATTGGAATCGATGGTCAGGTCCTGCACCGGCTGCATATAGACCGAGATGCCTTTGACATCGCGCACTTCCTTGTTGATGCGCCGGATCACGTCGGCAACATCGGACGCGCGATCTCCGACCGGTTTCAAATTGATCAGAAAGCGGCCGCTGTTGAGCGTGTTGTTCGTGCCGTCAACGCCGATGAACGAGGACAGGCTTTGCACGTCTTGATCTTTTAGAATCGCGGCAGCAAGCGTGTTCTGCTGCTGCGCCATCGTGTCGAACGATACCGTCGCGCCAGCCTGCGTTACGCCTTGGATTAGCCCCGTGTCTTGCAATGGAAAGAAGCCCTTGGGGATCACGATATAAAGCAGGACAGTAACCGCCAGCGTGATGACCGCGACGAGCAATGTCAGGGGTTGGTTGTCGAGCACCCAGTTGAGCAGCCTGTCGTACTCGGCGATCACGCGATCGAAATATTCCTGGCTCTTGCGCGAAAAGTTGCTCTGCTTGGCTTCGTCGCGATGACGCAGGAGCTTGGCGCAAAGCATGGGCACCAGTGTCAGCGACACGACGGCCGAAATCAGAATCGTCACCGTCAAGGTGATCGCGAATTCGCGAAACAGGCGGCCGACCACCTCCTGCATGAAGAGCAGCGGAATCAGCACCGCGATCAATGAGACGGTCAGCGAGACGATGGTGAAGCCTATCTCGCCCGCGCCTTTCAACGCCGCATCCAGCGGCTTCTCGCCGGCTTCCAGATAACGCGAGATATTTTCGATCATCACGATGGCGTCGTCGACGACGAATCCGGTCGCGATGGTGAGTGCCATGAGCGAGAGATTGTTGAGGCTGAAACCCAGCAGATACATCGCCGCAAAGGTACCCACGATCGAAAGCGGCACGGACATGCTGGGGATAATCGTCGCCGGAATATTGCGGAGAAACAGAAAGATCACGAGCACGACCAGCACAACCGCCAGCGACAATTCGAATTCCACATCCGATACCGATGCGCGGATTGTCGTAGTTCGATCTGTCAGAATCGTGACATCGATCGCCGCCGGCATGCCCGCTTCGATCTGCGGCAGCATCTTCTTGATGCTGTCCACAACACTGATGACGTTCGCGCCGGGCTGGCGCTGCACATTGAGCAGGATCGCCGGCGTGGTGTTCATCCAGCTCGATAGCTTGGTGTTCTCCGCGCTTTCGACGACCGTCGCCACATCTGACAATCGCACCGGCGCGCCATTTTTGTAGGCGACGATCAGATTTCGATAGGCATCCGGCGTCTGAAGCTGATCATTGGAATTGATCGTGTAGGATCGCGCCGCCCCATCGAAACTGCCCTTCGGCGCATTGGAGTTGGCGTTGGAAACCGTCGTGCGCAAATCGTCGATATTCAATCCATACGCCGCCAGCGCTTGAATGTTCGCCTGGATGCGCACAGCAGGGCGTTGCCCGCCGTTGATGGTGACGAGGCCCACACCGGAAAGCTGCGAGATCTTTTGCGCGACGCGCGTGTCGGCAAGATCCTCGACCTGTGTCAGCGGCATCGTCTTGGATGTCATCGCGATCGTGATGATCGGCGCATCCGCGGGATTGACTTTCGCATAGATGGGCGGCGCGGGAAGCGTTTGCGGCAAAAGGCTTCCGGATGCGTTGATCGCCGCCTGCACTTCTTGCTCGGCGATATCGAGGCTGAGGCTGAGATCGAACTGCAACGTGACCACCGACGATCCTGCCGAACTGGCGGAGGACATCTGCTTTAGGCCCGGCATCTCGCCGAACTGGCGCTCAAGCGGCGCCGTCACCGACGTGGTCATCACTTCCGGACTGGCGCCGGGAAGAAACGTTTGCACCTGGATGGTCGGATAATCGACTTCCGGCAACGCGGAGAGCGGCAGAAAACCGAAACCCACGATGCCAACGATCATGATCGCGATCATCAACAGCGATGTCGCTACGGGCCGCAGGATGAACGGCGCGGAGATGTTCGCCGAGAAGTCGTTGGGCTCCGGGCCTTCGCCCGTAGCGGCGTGGCTAGCGCTCACGGTCAGCCGCCGCCACCGCCACCACCGCCGTGATGATGGCCGCCACCGTGCCGCAATTTTTTCAACGCAGTCTGGCAGGTGTCACTGAAGCTCGACATGTTCTCGAAGAAGCACTGCCGCATTTCGGGCGCGCCCGGCTTCAGGTTCGGACAATATTTCGCGATATCCTCGCTGCAATATTGCTTCATCGCGGCCGCCATCGCGGCTCTGCGCTTGGCGCGTTCGGCATCGGATGCGCTTGGCGTGCCGGAGGACGACGCTGCCGTCGAGACTTCCGGCTTGCCATTCTGCTTGGGCACGATCACATCCGCACCATCTTTCAAACGATCCGCGCCGTCGGTGACGACAACTTCGCCAACCTTCAGTCCTTGTGTTACCGACTGGACGGAACCTTGCGATGCACCAAGCGTGACGGACCGAACGCTCACTGTGCTGTCAGAATTCACGACATAGACAAAGCTGCCAGACGATCCGCGTTCGATAGCGGCCGCCGGCACGACGATCTGATTGTGCAGCGTCTGGACAAGAAGTTTCACATTGACGAATTGCTGCGGGAACAGGGCGGCATCCGCGTTGCCGAAATTCGCCCGCAATTTCACCGTTCCGGTGGTGGGATCGATTTGATTGTCCAGGGTTTCAAGCGAGCCTGTCGCAAGCTTGGTCGTCTGCGTCCGGTCATAGGCATCGACGGAAAGCTTCTGGCCGCTTCTGATCTGCGAGACGATATTGTCGACGTCATCTTCCGGCACGGAGAATAGAACCGAGATGGGCTGAATCTGCGTGACGACAATCACGCCGGTCGTCTGTCCGGTCTCGACGAGATTGCCGACATCGACTTGGCGCAAGCCGACACGTCCCGCGACCGGCGATGTGATCTTGCAATAGAGAAGATTGATCTTGGCGGAATCGACATTGGCGACGTCGGATTTCACGGTGCCTTCGTCCTGATGAACGAGTGCGACCTGCGTCGCATAAATCTGGTTGGATATTGCGTTCAGCTTGAGTAGCGATGCATAGCGCTGCGCATCGATACGCGCGTTTTCGAGCGCCGCTTGATCCTTGGCGAGCACGCCTTGCGCTTGCTCCAGCGCCGCCTGGAATGTGCGCGGATCGATCTCGGCGAGCACGTCACCGGCTTTCACCATCTGACCTTCTTGCACATCGAAGCGCAGAATCTGTCCGCTCACTTGCGGACGCACGGTTACCGTCGCGATCGGTGTCACCGTGCCCAGTGCGTTGATCGTCACCGGCACATCAGCGGTCGTGACTTTCGCCACGCCGACCGCCTGCGGCCCACCGAATTGTCCACGCCGGCTGGTGCTGTTCGGGCTGGGGTACAGAAACCAGATCAGCAATGCGAGAAGGATCAGACCGAGTCCGATCCAGAACACTCTCTGACCGCCCGGCACATGATCATCGCTCCAGCGGCCAGCGCGACCGGCTGCGTCCCGTGCCTTATCGGCAGTTCGCCCGAAAACGCCGTTTCGTTCCGTCACCTGATCGCTCACCCGAAATCTCGCAAATCCGCCAGAGGCTTAAATAGAGCGCCCCAACCAGTCTAATCCAACGGTATAATCTATGCGCTCTTCCAACGCCCGGATGCCGCGCAAGGTCCATGGATCTTGCGAGGGTAAAGGCGCTCCCCACCCGGCAGTAGCAGAAGGGCCACAGAGAATTTTGTCGAAAGTGTCGCGATTTACCGCGTTGAAAGCGGGTGACGCGCAATTAATCCGCGGAACGCAGATCCCGGCCAGTCCAGTGCCATGTAGAACCAACCCAGCATCGCCGACAGATCGAGCCCATAGAGGTAACGATAATCGCATGCCAGCGAGATGAAGAAGTATGTCAGCGTAAAGACAAGATAAGACGCCATCATCGCAGCTACGGCTATGTCCGTGTCGGAGCGCCGCAACAGAAGCAACACGATCGCGATCATCGAGAGGATTGCAAATAGCACGTGTGAATAGACCGGCGTTCCCTCGAGCGAAGTCGCGTATGTCGATAAGCGAACGTCGCGATCGTCGGAGCGCGGATCGATGTTGAGATCGTCCATCGCTTCTTTCGGACCTTCGACGCCAACGGTGAACGGAAGGCACTTCGCAATCTGAGGCGTGAACACGACCCAGTAAAACATATCGGCACGCTGTTCGATGTAGAGCAGCGGGTGGTGCATGAGCAGATCGAGCCATTGCGATGTGACCAACGATGGCGGCGCGGCCTGCAACGCATTCGACAATGACGGTGATGCCGCAAGCGGGTCGTTGCGTTGCGGTGAATAGAGTTTCGCACCATCGCTGCGGATCGCGGCAGAAAACGCCGGATCGTTTTTGTCGAATTCCGTAAGCGGCGTACTCCGATCGGCAGCCACAATGGCGACGATGTCATACATCTGGAGAAGTTTGACCTGGCGCGCATAGCCGGTGACGTTCACAAGCCGCATGCCGAGCGCGACATTGGCGAGGCTGAATACAATCAGCGATACAATGAGCGCTCCACCTGCAAGTTTGAGCGCGCCGCGCCAACCATCCGCTTCGTGTCGCCACGCGATCCAACCCAGCGCCACCGTTCCGCCAGCGAGCATCACGATACCGTTCTGCCGCACGAGCGCCCCCAGAACGAAGAGACCGAATGCTATCGCTAGCAACACAAACCGCGCGCGCACATTCGCCCATTGCGCCGCCGCGTGAGTGAGGACAACGAACGCCATGACGCTCGTGCCCCCGAACAGCACATCCTTCCACACGATGCCGGGATAGATCAGAAACTGCGGCAGCGCGGCGAAGATCACCACGAGAAACGCGGGCAGCCATCCGCCAGCTCGCTTCAATGCAAGGAGTGCCAAAAGACAACCGAATATCAGTGCGGTGTCTGCCGCGGCGAACAGCGCGGTTCCCGGCAGGATCGCGTCGCCGATCCCCAGGAGCCACGACGTGACCGGCGGGTGCCAGCCAGCGTACTGGCCCGTCCGTCCCTCCAGAAGCTCCACCACGGAGTCGTAAGAGAGGTGGCCAGGCAGATTGGCTGCCAAAGAAATGACAAACCCAGCAAGAATAAGCCAAAGCGTGAGTCTGGCGCCGGGTGTGGTATCGGTGCGGTTCATCTCTGCCTTTGGTGCGAGCGGGCTCGTTGAACTAGAATAGAAAGTGAGGCATCCGGCTGGGCCGGTTCGAGCATCATGGCAAACAAGCCGATCTTTTTCGATGCCAGCGGCAAGCGCGCGGCACGTTTTACCGTCATCGGCTGGATTGCCGCGACGATCAGCGTTTTGCTGGGTGCGGGTTTTGTCTACAGCCTCATGGGGGTGCCGCAGGCTGCAACGGCCAACCATCCAGGGCACCTGGCCGCGCTGCATGCGCCAGAATTGGAAAACAAGGCTGTCGCGCCGGGCCTTTTGAAATCGGCCGCCCAGCTTGCGACGGCCGCACGTGCCGAAAAGCGTGCCCAGCTTGCCCGCCAGCATCGGCTGGAAAAGCTAGCGGAAAAGCGGCGTGCGCGGCAATCCAAGCTCACGCCGCAATCGGGCCGTCCGCTCTCCACCGCGTTCTTTCCCAACTGGGAAGCGTCGGCCTTCGACTCATTGAAGGTGGCGCTACCGCAGCTCGATTGGGTGATGCCGACCTGGGTCAGCTTGCAAGGCCCGGACCTTGCCTTCCACGACGGCTACAACCAGCGCGTTTTCGAACTCATCCGTCACAACAAGACGCCCGTTGCGATCCTGCCCGTCGTTCAGAACGCCACGCTCGGCGTGTGGGACGGCAAGCACATGGCCGAACTGCTTGCGAGTCCCAAGCGCCGCAACGCACTGATCAATCAGCTCGTCGATTATCTCGGTCAACGCAAGCTCGATGGCGTGGTGGCGGATATAGAAGCGTTGCCGGAAAGCGCGCTGGGCGACTATGGCATCTTCCTGCGCAATCTCACTGCCGCATTCAAGCCGCACGGCTGGAAAGTGGTGATCGCATCGCCGTTCGCGAACGACAAATGGCCCTGGCAGGCCTACGCGAACGACGTCGACTACACGATGCTCATGGCATACGACGAGCATACGACGCCGAATGCGCCAGGTTCGATCGCTGGGCAATCCTGGTACGAAAATCTTCTCGACAAGCGGATGAAGCTTCTCAATCCGGCGAAGACGATCGTCGCACTCGGCAACTACGCCTATGACTGGAACGGCGACGATGTCGATAGCATGGCATTCGAAGAAGCCGTCATCGCGGCACATGACAGCGCTGCAAAAGTCGTGTTCGACGATGCAACAAACAACCCGCACTTCTCATACGTCGAAGACGACGGCACGACGCACAACGTGTGGCTGCTCGACGCGGTGACAGCCTACAACCAAATTCACGCCGCCGATCCCTACCAGCCGGCCGGCTACGCGTTGTGGCGTTTGGGCAGCGAAGATCCATCGATCTGGTGGGTGATGGGAAAGGCCTATGGAGCGCCCGCGCCGGAGACATTGCAGAATATCCCTGTCATCGAGGACATCGACTACGAGGGTCAGGGCGAAATCTTTCAGGTCGTTGCGCATCCACAATCCGGCGCTCGCACCTTTGAAATCGACAAGCAGTTCGGCGATATCGACGATGAGAATTACGCCAAGCTACCCACCGGATATGTGATCCGTCAGTTCGGCGCGGCGAAGAAGAAGATCGCGTTGACATTCGATGACGGTCCCGATGCGCAATGGACGCCGGAAGTTCTCGACATCCTGAAGCGCGAACACGTTCCCGCGACATTCTTCGTGATCGGCAGCAATGTCGAAGCGAATCCGGACCTCGTGGAACAAGAGCTTGCGCAAGGCGAAGAGATCGGCAACCACACTTTCACCCACCCCAATCTCTCGGACACGCCGCAATCGGCAGTCTCGCTGGAACTGAATGCGACGCAGAGATTGCTGGAAGCGTTGATTGGCCGCTCGGTTGTGTATTTCCGTCCGCCCTATCTCGGTGACGCGGAGCCGACGGATGCGGATGAAATCGTCCCTGTCGAAACCGCGCAGCGGCTCGGCTACATAGCCGTTGGCGAGCACGTCGATCCGGTCGATTGGGAATTACCCGGCGTGCAGAAGATCATCCAGCGCACGCTCGATCAGGTGCATGGCGCCAAGCCCGACAGCCCGCGCAATATCATCCTGTTTCACGATGCCGGCGGCGATCGTTCGCAGACCGTGGCTGCGTTGCCGACGGTCATCGATGAGTTGAAGAACGAAGGTTATACGTTCGTCACGGTGTCCGATCTGGCCGGTATCACACGCGATCAGGCGATGCCGCCGCTTTCGCCCACCGTCGCGTTGCTGACGGACCGCATCGTATTCCTCGCCCTCAGCAGCATCGGGCACATACTCTATATCTGTTTCCTGGCAGCCATCTGGCTCGGCGTATCGCGACTGTTCTTCTTGGGCGGCCTCGCGATCTGGAACCGTCGATACGAAAAAGCTGCCTTCGCGCAACCACCGACAGACGAGAAATTCCACGTCTCTGTGATCATTCCCGCCTACAACGAAGAGAGCGTCATCGTCTCGACGGTCCGCGGAATTCTGAGCAGCAACTACCGCGATCTTGACGTCATCGTGATCGATGATGGATCGAAGGACCACACCCATGAAGTTCTGGCGACCAATTTCAGCGGCGACAGCCGTGTCGAAATTGTGCGGCTACCCAATGGCGGCAAGGCCAGTGCGCTGAACGCCGGTCTTGCCAAGGCGACAGGCGAAGTCATCGTCGCGCTCGACGCCGACACGCAATTCGATCCCGATACGATCCCGCGACTCGTGCGCTGGTTCACGGATGCCGAAGTCGGCGCGGTCGCTGGCAACGCCAAGGTCGGCAATCGCATCAACATGATCACTCGTTGGCAGGCGCTGGAATATATCGTCGCGCAAAATCTCGAACGCCGCGCCTTGGCCGCACTCGGCACGCTCACTGTTATTCCTGGCGCGGTTGGGGCCTGGAGACGCAGCGTGCTTGTCGAGCTCGGTGGCTTCGGCTCCGACACGCTGGCAGAAGATCAGGACCTTACCATCGCGCTGCAACGCGCCGGCCATCGCGTGATGTTCGACAGTTCGGCCACGGCGTGGACTGAAGCGCCTGCGACAGTGCGTGGTCTCGCCAAGCAACGCTTCCGCTGGGCCTACGGCACGCTGCAATGTCTGTGGAAATATCGGAGCATGACGTTCAATCCCCGCTACGAAGCGCTGGGCATGTTGGCGCTGCCGCAAGTGTGGATGTTCCAAATCATCTTGACCGCGTTCGCCCCGCTGGCGGATCTGCTGTTGCTCTGGCAGCTGATCTGGCAATGGCTCGCGTACCTGGAGCACGGCGCGGAATTCCAGAACAACGATTTGATCATAGTTGGAATCTATTACGTCGCCTTTATCGTGGTGGACCTCGTCGCAGCGCTCATCGGTTTTGCGATGGAACGGCGTGAAAGCTGGAGTTTGCTCTGGTGGCTGCCGCTGCAGCGCTTCGGTTACCGGCAGATCATGTATTACGTCGTGATCCGCTCATTGTTCACCGCCGTGCGCGGTCCATCCGTCGGTTGGGGCAAGCTGGAACGCAAAGGCACGGTCACAATGCGTCGGCACACATCGGAAGTTTCGAACAAAGTCTAGCTGCAATTTCCCGAGCACGCATCTTGCGCGGCCATGCAAGCACACGGGCGGCCTAGATCGCGTGCAATCTGATCGAAATAGTAGTCGAGTGCATCGCGCACGATTTCGTGCTTGGAAAGGCCGATCTTCACACACGCGATCGAAAGCCGCTCGAATTCACCGTGCGACATGGCGACGAAGAGCTTCTTCGGCTTGCCCGGATCGTCATGGTGCTCATGTGTGTGATGCAGCGCCGTCGCGTGCTGCAGCCAAAGCGCATTGAGATTGTCGCTTTCGACATCGGCAAGCCTCGGCTCCACAACCTTCGCCGGTTCGATCGCGCACCGTTCCAGAGGCCGAGAAACTGTCTGGGGTGGAATGACCGACGGAGCGGCAGATCCTTTTCGCGCCAACAAGCTGGAAGTGATCGGCGCGAATTTCTGCTGGCTCACTGCGCGCCCCCGCTTTCGGCGACGCGGTCGGTAGCGCGGCGGCCGAACGCATGCGTGCGGCGCTCACCATTTCCAAATGTCTGCACGCCGCGATCTTGCCGGCGATCGCCACCGGCGCGACGATCGATTCCGTCCGGGAATGGCGGCTTCTCGACTGTGACGACAACGACCTCCGGGGGCGGCAGCGCTTCAACTGGTTCGTCGAGGATCAACTCTTCGATGACTTCCTCTGCCGGAATATCCTTCTCGTCGGACACGTTCAAAGCATCGACCGAGAAATGTTCCGGCCGCGCTCGCGGCGCAAGCTGAGGATCGTGTGCAAGACGCGCGAGGCGATCCTGCACATAGAGCCAAAGATCGCGCACTTCTTTCGCCGATTGTGATTTCGGCACGGTTTCGCCGACCGTGCGGCCATCCGTCATGCTCGCAGCGAAATCCACGCGATGATGCAGCATGACCGGCGCGACCGTTCCGTGTTGCGAGAGCGCTATCGCGGCTTCGCCCGTGATCCGTGCGCGCGGGGTCGCAGCGTTGATGACGAAGACGAGATGCTTGTCAAAACGCTCCGCGATATCCACGGTCGCGCCCACCGCACGCAGATCGTGCGGGCTCGGCCGCGTCGGCACCAGAACCAAATCCGCATGCGCCACGAC
>DASZML010000210.1:0-6930 GCA_035551875.1 Rhizomicrobium sp. | reverse complement strand
CTCTATCAGATCGATCCCGCGACATACACCGCCGCCTATAACAATGCGAAGGCCGCGCTTGTTACAGCGAAAGCGAAAGCAACGCGTTACGCCGCGCTCGTTAAGGCAGGCGCTGTGGCGCCACAGGATTATGACGACGCCGTCGCAGCGTACAAGCAAGCACTCGCCAATACCCAGACAGCTGCGATCAATCTCGGCTATACGAAAATCACCGCGCCTATTAGCGGGCGCATCGGCCGATCGTCAGTTACACAAGGCGCACTTGTCACCACGGATCAAACAACGGCGCTGGCGACAATCCAGCAGCTCGATCCGATCTATGTCGATATCACACAATCGACATCGGAGTTGTTGAATCTGAAACTCGCGATGCAGGGCGGACATCTGACGAAAGAAGGTCCTGCGGATGCGCGCGTCACGCTCCAGCTCGACAATGGCACGCCGTACAATCTCGATGGCAAGTTGCAGTTCAGCGAAGTCACGGTCGATCCGTCCACCAGCGAAGTGACATTGCGCGCGATTTTCCCAAATCCGGCTGGCGTGCTTCTGCCTGGCATGTTCGTGCGCGCAACGATTATTGAAGGAACCGCGCCACAAGCGATCCTCGTGCCACAGCAAGGCGTCAGCCGCAACGAGAAAGGCGACCCGACCGCCGAAGTCGTCGACGCCAAAGGCATCGCGCGATTGCGGATTCTAAAAACGTCCCGTGCCATCGGCGATAAATGGCTGGTAACGGATGGTCTGAAGGCTGGAGACAAACTCATCGTCGAAGGCCTGCAGAAGGCGGTTCCGGATTCACCGGTGCATGCGGTGCCCGCTTCTTTCATCGCGCAGACCAAAGCACAGTCAGCGAAGCACTGAGGGCAAGCACGGATGGGTTTGTCCCAATTCTTTATCGAACGGCCTGTCTTTGCGTGGGTGATCGCGATCGTGATTGCGTTGGCGGGTTTGCTTGCCATCGAGACGCTGCCGATCACGCAATATCCGACGATTGCACCGCCGGCCGTCACGATCAGCGCGACATATCCCGGCGCTTCGGCGGAGACAGTGCAGAACTCGGTGACGCAAGTCATCGAGCAACAGCTTACCGGCGTGGACAATCTTCTCTATTTCTCATCGTCCAGCAGTTCGAACGGACAGGTTGGAATTACCGTCACGTTTGCACCGGGCACCAACCCGGACATCGCGCAGGTTCAGGTCCAGAATAAGGTGCAGCAGGCGCTGTCGATCCTGCCGCAAGAAGTGCAGCAACAAGGCGTGGTCGTCCAGAAATCCCAATCCAGCTTTTTGCTGATCGTCGCGCTTTACGACGACACCGGCCGCTACACCAATATCGATATTTCCGATTTCATGGGCAGCAAGCTGCAGGATCCTCTAAGCCGCGTGTCCGGTGTTGGTCAGGCACAAGTGTTCGGCTCGCCTTATGCGATGCGTATCTGGCTCGATCCCTTCAAGCTGAACAGCTACGGATTGACGCCGAGCGACGTGCAGAGCGCAGTGCTTGCACAGAACGTGCAGGTCTCTGCCGGCGAACTCGGCGCGCAGCCGACGGTGCCCGGCCAGGAGCTGGATGCGACGGTGACGGCGCAATCGCGTCTGGAGACGCCGGCACAATTCCGCGCGATCGTCCTCAAAAGCACTCAGAACGGCGCGGTCGTGAGACTTGGCGATGTCGCGCGTGTCGAACTCGGCGCGCAGAACTATTCCGTCGTCAGCCGCATGAACGGCCATCCTGCCGCGGGTATCGCGATCCAGCTCGCGCCGGGCGCCAACGCACTCACCACCGCCGATGCCGTCAAAGCGAAAGCACGGGACCTGGTGTCGAGTTTTCCTCCCGGCGTGAAGCTCGCGTTTCCTGTCGATAATACGACGTTCATCCGGCTTTCGATCAATGACGTGGTCAAGACGCTGGTGGAAGCCACGCTCCTCGTCATCGTGGTGATGTTTCTGTTCCTGCAGAACTGGCGCACCACATTGATCCCGGCCATCGCCGTGCCGGTGGTGTTGCTCGGCACGTTCGCGGTGCTGTCCGCGTTCGGCTATTCGATCAATACGCTCACCATGTTCGCGCTGGTGCTCGCCATCGGTCTTCTGGTGGACGACGCCATCGTTGTCATCGAAAACGTCGAACGCATTATGCGCGAAGAAGGCTTAGGACCGAAGGAAGCCACGCAAAAATCCATGGGCGAGATCACCGGCGCCTTGATCGGCATTGCGCTCGTGCTGTCCGCCGTGTTTTTGCCGATGGCCTTCTTCGGCGGATCGACCGGCGTAATTTACCGCCAATTTTCGGTGACCATTGTGTCCGCGATGATCCTCTCGATCACGGTCGCCCTTATTCTTACGCCTGCCCTGTGCGCGACGTTGCTGAAGCCGATTCCGCGCGACAAGCATGAGCAGCATGGCCGCTTTTTCACATGGTTCAACGACACATTCGAGTATGGGCGTGAGCGCTATCGCCAAGGGCTTGAACGCTTCCTCGGCGCGATCAAACCGGCGCTTCTGATTTATGCTGCCATTATCGCAGTTCTGGTTTTTCTTTTCATACGCTTACCCACCGCGTTCCTGCCGGAAGAAGATCAGGGTGCTGTGCTCACGCAGTTCACACTGCCGGTTGGCGCTACCCAATCGCGCACTCTGGCCGTCGCAAAACAGGTCGAGCACTATTACATGACCGACGAAAAGAAAAACGTCGACACCGTATTTGTCGTCGCCGGCTTCAGTTTTGCGGGAGCAGGCCAAAACTCCGGCTTGTCGTTCGTTCATCTGAAGCCCTGGAATCAGCGTTCCGGTTCGGACAATCACGCTCAAGCGATCGCGCAACGCGCCATGATGGCATTTTCGAAATTCCGCGACGCCATGGTGTTCGCGCTGGTGCCGCCGGCTGTGCAGGAACTGGGGCAGTCCTCCGGGTTCGATGTCGAGATGGAAGATCGCGGCAATCTTGGCCACAACGGATTGATGAAAGCACGCAACCAGTTCCTGGGGCTTGCCGCAAAAGACCCGATTTTATCGGGCGTGCGCCCCAACGGTCTGGATGACACGCCACAACTACATATCGATATTGATCAGGAGAAGGCGGCGACACTTGGTCTGTCGCTGTCCGACATCAACAATACACTGAGCGCGGCGTGGGGTGGCCTTTTCATCAACGACTTCGTGGACCGCGGGCGCGTTAAACAGGTCTACGAGCAGGCGGATGCGCCCTATCGCATGGTGCCGGACGATCTTTATCGCTGGTATGTGAAAAGTTCGACCGGAGAGATGACGCCATTTTCTTCGTTTGCGACGTTCAAATGGACGGTCGGTCCTGCCAAGCTCGAGCGCTATAACGGCGTCGGCTCGATGGAGATTCAAGGTTCGCCGGCGCCTGGCAAAAGCTCGGGTGCGGCGATGGACGAAGTGCAGAAACTGTTCCAGCAATTGCCCAAGGGCATAGGTCTCGACTGGACGGGATTGTCCTATCAGGAACGTCAGGCCGGCTCGCAGACTTACGCGCTCTACGGCATCTCCGTGCTGGTGATCTTCCTGTTGCTCGCCGCCCTTTACGAGAGCTGGTCGATACCGGTTGCCGTGATGCTCGTCATTCCACTCGGTATCGTAGGGGCCATTATCGCTGCCACGTTGCGCGGTCTTTACAACGACATCTATTTCCAGGTCGGTCTGGTGACGACGATGGGGCTGTCGGCAAAGAATGCCATCCTGATTGTGGAATTCGCCGTGGATGCACAGAAACGCGGCGAGAGCGTACGGGATGCCGCAGTGAAAGGCGCGCGGCTGCGTCTGCGTCCCATCCTGATGACGTCGCTCGCTTTCGTCGCGGGTGTCACACCATTGGCGATCTCGACCGGCGCCGGCGCAGCTAGCCAGAACGACATCGGGACCGGCGTGATCGGCGGCATGATCAGCGCCACGATCTTCGCGATTTTCTTCGTACCACTGTTCTATGAAATCGTGCGAAACCGGTTCAAACGCTAACCCGTGTTTTTCTTTCGCGTTTCGCAGAACGACAGGAAGCCCTGCGCCATGAACTCGGCCATGCGGGCTTTCACGGCTTTCAAATTGTCCGATTTGCACAATCCGCCAGATAGCCTGTCGAGACGGCCACTGCGCGATAGCGAATGCATGAGACTGCCCGTCACGAAGTGGTAGCCCCAGAAGATGTCCTCCTCCGGCACTTTCGGCAGAGCCTTCCGCAGCAATCCAATCAGACGAAGCACCACGGGATCGAAATATTCGTCGAACATAGCGGCGCCTTCCGGCGTATTGGAAACCTGGGAGCCGAAGGCGCCGTAGTTTCTCCAACCATCTCCGCCGGCGGCATAAAGATCCAGATCGGTGTCAAGAAAAGCGTGCAACGCGCCGGCGACGGTGGGTTTGCCTTTCACGTCCTTTTCATATTGCGCCAACGCCTTCATGCGGCGATCGCTCGTGACATGGGCGCGGCGCGCGAACACCTGGGTGAACAGCGCGAATTTGTCCTCGAAATAGTAGTGCATCAGCGAAGTATGGACGCCGACCTTCAGCGCCACGTCGCGCAACGTCACGCCGTAGAGCCCGTGCTTTGAGAAAAGATATTCAGCCGCATCGAGAATTTGCTCGAGGGTTTCGGCACGCTGTTCCGCCTTGGTGCGCGCAGCCTTCTTGGGGGGATTTTTCTTTCGGGAAAGCTTTGCCTTGGTTCGTTTCATCAAGTGACCTTTATGACGTGCCCGGACGAGCAGCAGCGCACCCCTGCGGGTGGTGGCTCCTGTCCCGCCCGCTTCAGGCCATTGCGTATTCCGCGCGGAGGCGATTCTTGTCAATCTTTCCCGTCGCCGCCAGCGGCATATGTTCCACCTGAATCACCTGATCGGGTATCCACCAATCAGCGACATTGCCGCGCAGTGCCTCGAGCAGCGTGTCATTGTCTAGCGTTTGGCTCTTTTGAGGCTCGACGATCAGGATGGGACGTTCGCCCCATTTGGCATCCGTCCGACCGATCACGGCCACCTGCCCCACGCCCGGTAGCCGCCCGATAACGCTTTCGATTTCGCTGGGATTGATCCATTCGCCACCCGACTTGATAAGATCCTTGGAGCGGCCGGTGATGGTGAGATTGCCATCGTCATCGATGATAGCGAGATCGCCGGTGTCGAAATAGCCGTCATTATCGACGGCATCTTTGCTGGCCTTGAAATAGCGTTGAACGACGCTGGCCCCCTTCGCCTTCAAATGGCCGACGATGTTTCGCTGTTTGGCGAATGTCTTGCCAGTGGCATCGGTGAGCTTGAGATCAAGACCGACAGGTGGGCGGCCCGATGCGACGGCGCGTTTTGAATCGCGCGCGGGCGCAATGGTGCCGAGGGGCGAAAGCTCCGTCATGCCCCAGCTTGTCTGCACGCGCGCCTGAAGACGTTTTTCCATGCGCTCGATCAAGGCATCGGGACATCTGGAACCGCCGATGACCACGCGTTCCAACGTGGGAACATCGCCACCCGTGGCATCCAGATAATCGAGCAGGCCGAGCCACACCGTCTGCACACCGGCAGCGATGGTCACGCCTTCTTCGCGGATGAGTTTGGCAAGATGCGCGCCGTCGCTGTTGCGACCGGGCAGAACAAGCTTGGCGCCGACAGCCGGACCGGCAAATGCAAATCCCCAACCGTTCGCATGAAACATCGGAACGGCGACCAGAACGCAATCTTCCGCCGTCAGTCCCATGGCATCGGCCTGCAGCGCGCGTAGCGTGTGAAGATAGTTGGAACGGTGCGTATAAAGAACACCTTTGGGCGAACCTGTGGTGCCCGATGTATAGCAGAGGCCTGCAGGCGTCTCTTCGTCGAACAAGCCCCAATCGGTTTGCGCGCCGTGTTCGGCGAGCAAGGTCTCGAACGCCAACGAGCGGCGATCGCCCATCGGCTCGGCTTGCGCGCCATCCATGAACACAACGGTTTCGATACAAGGGCAGCGCGCAACAAGTTCACGCGCCAGATCGCCGAGGCCGGTTCCGACCATCAACACGCGATCTTCGGCCTCGTTCACCATGGCTGCGAGATGCGCGGCGGTGAGGCGCGGGTTGAGCGTGTGGCAGACCAGGCCTGCGCCCATCGCACCGTAATAGGATTCGAAGTGATGCTGCGTGTTCCACGCCAGCGTGGCGACGCGGTCGCCAAAGTTTAGCCGGAGCGATTTAAACGCGCCGGGCAAACGATTGCTTCGTGTTCGAAGTGCCGCGTATCCAACGCGCCCCGCGCCGGCCGTTACGATCTCGCGATGTCCCCACCACTTGGCGCCGTGGTCCAAAAACTTATCGACGGTAAGAGCGTAGGGTTGCATCGATGTTTGAAGTTGAGGCCAAAAAGGCCACCAGCTGAATGTCACAGCCAGTGGCCAAGGGAGCAACAGTTAGAAAGTCTTGACGACATTGATGCCGAACTGACGCGGCAAGCCAGCCCAACGGATGCCGGAGTTTACGGCTGCGATGTAGTGTTCGTTCGTCAGGTTGCTGCCATAGAGCGTGGCGGTCCAGGTACCGCTGTTCCATGCCAACTGAGCGCCAAGAATATTGCGCTCGCCCAATCTGTCGCCCATCGCGGCATTATCGAAGACCGAAGCCCACTGATCGGAAACATGACCGTAATTAACGCGCGGCGTCAGCGTGTTTTCGTTGCCCAGATCGAAAGCGTATTGCGCGCCGACATTGAACGTGAAATTCGGCGCATAAGTCTGAGGGTTTCCGCCAACATTTTGGCAATAGCCTACCGGCGGAGCTTCAGCAGGGCCACTTTTTGGATTGCAAGCGTCTACTTGCGTGAAACGGGAATCAACTGCGTAGAACTGTCCCAGCGAGCTATGCATCAGACCGGCGCCGAAGTCGAACGACAAAGCACCAAAAACCGCCTGAACCTGTGCCTCGACGCCATAAATTTTGGTGGTATTGGGATCGTT
>DASZML010000209.1:0-8746 GCA_035551875.1 Rhizomicrobium sp. | reverse complement strand
CCCTCATGCCGCGTGACACCCGCATTCTGGAAATAGCCGAAGCCGTTCACGTCGGTCGCGAGCAGGAGAATGTCGCGTGCGACGTCGATGCGGTAGGCATCCACGTTCCAGTCGATTACGCCGGCGAACGCGGTATCGTGTCCGCGCAAACCC
Organism: Rhizomicrobium sp.; assembly: GCA_035551875.1. Classification (GTDB taxonomy): domain Bacteria; phylum Pseudomonadota; class Alphaproteobacteria; order Micropepsales; family Micropepsaceae; genus Rhizomicrobium. The sequence goes on along the minus strand of DASZML010000209.1, from coordinate 8,593 downwards.
GCTTCCCAATCGCGCGACACCACTTGTTTCAATGGCGGATCGGACACAAGGAAGGCGTCAAGCAAACAGGGCGACGTGGGATCGGCACAAGCGAGTTCACCAGCGGTCGGCGCGCGATTGGATTCGGAATATCCGACGTACGCGCTCAAGCCATCGGAGAATTTATACGTCAGGCCAGCGCCGGGATCGAAGCGCGAGAAGCTATGCGACATATTGAGGGAATCGCCGCGTCGGTCATCCAATACGATATGCGCCAGATTGAGCCGCCCGCTCAGATTGAGCGCCAACGCGGGCGTGATGTTGAAAACATCGTTCGCATAGAAACCGGAATAGATATTCCGCGCCGAGACATCGACAGGTGTTTCAATTGGTGGCGAAGCGGTCGGGCTGAGCGACTGATCGATGATCACGTCGACGCCTGCGACGCGCAAACCATCCAGCAGAGCGCCAAGCTCGCCGTATGCCGAATAGCCGGTATGGCCATCGTCGATGGATGCGCCGGCGGTGAAGAAATTGTCGTGACCGAAGAGCGCATCTTTCGAGGTCATCTCGACAGTCGCACCGAACGTATCGCTGTTCGTGTGCGTGAAATCGGTTTCGCCGGGTGTGGCGCCTGCCGGAAGCACGCTTGCCGATACGGGATTGCCCGAGATGTCATACAACGCATCGCCCGGATAATCGTCATCGCCTTCGAGACAAAGTTCGGAGGCATCGTTCTCGCAAGTATCGACATCGGTCGTGTTGCCATCGACAAGATGTTGGTCGAAATGACGATAATAGGTGTTGAAGCCGAACGAGAGCGTGTCAGACGCGCGGTAATCGCCGCGCCATTGCACCAGCGCCATCGTGTTGCGCATGGACTGCGGATAGGTGAAGACCGCACGGCGATCTTGCGCGAGCATTTCGAGGGGCGTCGGGCCGACGGCATCGATCGTGTTCTGCGCAGCAGATGCGGAGAGATGCATCGTCCATGGCCCCGCCTCATATGCGATGTCGCCATAGGCTTGGCGGATGTTGCTTGGCGAGTGATAGCGGAAGCCGTCATCATGCTCGCCGCCCACACCAAGATAGAATCCGAACGCGCCATCGCGGCCGCCGATTTCGGCAAAGCCCGTGACGTTGCCGAACGAACCGCCGGAGAGCTGCGCGTCTTTGCCGGAAAAATCCAAACCGTTCTTCATCGAAAGCGTGATGGCGCCGCCCAGTGCGTTCAATCCGAATGCAGGATCGTTGCTTTCGATGGTGAAGCGATTGACGGCAAATTGCGGGATCAAATCCCAGTTCACATTGTCGCCGAAGGATTCGTTCAGCCGCACGCCGTTCTGATACACCGCAATGCCTTCGGCCACGCCGGAGATCGGTGATGCGGCAAAGCCGCGATAACTGAAGTCCGGCTGGAATTGGCTGCCCTGCTCGTCGTTGAGGCTCACGCTCGAAAGCTGTGTTGCGACGGCATTAGCGATCACCTCGCTGGGCCGGTCCGTGGTCAGATCCGGGATGGAAAGAGTCTGCACGTCGCCGGCGATCTTGTCGGCGGACACGCCTTCGCTGCCGATGGGTGTCGCGGTGACAATGACGGTTTCGACATGCTGGCCTTGAGCCAGGACGGGAGCGCTTACAATCATAACAACTGCACCCGCCGCCAGAATTTTCATGGTGCGCCCCCTCCGCCGCCGTACCAAAAAACCACCGAGGCCAGGTTCGGTTCCCGAATCCGTCACCGCCATCGCTGCTTGCCGCTACTCCAGAGGGACCGGCCCATCGCTAAGGATCATCGTCTTGCAGAAGGGCACCAGCACGAGCGCAACACAGAAGACCCCCGCCATTACCAGAAAGATATCGTCGAAGGCGAGTGTCATAGCCTGTTGCGTTACGAACTGCGCGACTTCTGCGGACACCACAAGTTTGGCATGCGCGACGTCCGCTGTCGTGCGTGCAATGCGCTCCGCAGCGTGGGCGAGCGCGGAGGTGTTGGCGTTCGATAGCGCTTCACCGAACCACTCGCCATGAATGCGCGCATTGTCTTGCAACCACGTTGTGACGGCAGCGATGCCAACGGCGCCGCCGAGATTGCGCATGAGGTTGAACAGGCCGGAAGCGTAGCGCAGTTCGGTGGGCGGCACGCCATTCAGCGCCATGCCCACCGCCGGAACGATGCAAAGCAGCATCGAAAATCCGCGGATCGCTTGCGGCACGAACAATTCCCAGAAGCCCCATTCGGATGTAACACCCGAAAGAAGCCAGCAGGAAAATGAAAAGAGCGAGAAGCCGACTGCGATCACGATGCGCTGATCGATAATGGTCGTCAAACGCGCGGCGAGGGGTGCGCCCAGCGACATGAAAAGCCCGGTCACAAACACCGTTTCCCCGATTTCCAGACTGGAGTAGCCGCGCACGCGGCCGAGAAATATCGGCGTCAGATACGTCGCCGAATAAAGCCCGAAGCCGATCACGAAATTGAGCACACACGCCATCGCGAAAACCGGCCGCTTGAATGGCGACAGTTTCACCACCGGCATAGTCGAGAAAAAAGATCGCTCGAAGAACACAATCGCCGCGACGAAGGATATCCACGCTACGATCTGGATGACCGGGTCTTCGAACCACTGATTGCGCGGTCCCTCCTCCAACACGTACTGCATGGCGCCGAGAAAAGTGGCGAGCGAGAGCACGTGCACCCAATCGATGCGTTTCAGCGCAGCCAGATCGGGTTCATCGACCTTCCCCAAAATCGGAAGCGCGATGGCGATGAATGCGCCGGGAATAACATTCACGAAGAATAACCACCGCCAATTGAGCGAGTCGCTGATGAGGCCGCCAACGGTCGGGCCTAGTGCCGGCGCAAGCGTGGAGACAACGCCGAGGATCGCCGGAATCATCGCGCGGCTTTTGCCATCGAACATCGCAAAGCCCGTTGCGAAAACGGTCGGCACCATCGCGCCGCCGACAAATCCCTGAATGGCGCGAAAGACCGTCATGGATTGAATGCTCCACGCCATACCGCACAACAGGGACGAGAGCGTGAAAAGGACCGCAGACGCGGTGAACAGCCAGCGTGTGGAGAGCGCGATCGACAGATACGCCGCGAGCGGGATCATCACGATCTCGGCCATGAGGTAGGCGGTCTGCACCCAGGCGATTTCGTCCGGCCCTGCCGACAATCCTGCCTGGATGGAATTCAGTGAAGCCGCAACGATCTGGGTGTCCAACAGCGCCATGAACTGGCCGAAAGCCATGATTCCAAAGATCAAAAGCTTCCGCTTATGACTTAACCCGGCAGCGGCTACCTGCGGCTGGATGGGGATTGCGGCAGCGCTCACCGGAGCCTCTTGATTTATTATATGACCATCATAATATAATAGAACGACGGAGGAACACAAGATGCGCTACAGCCAAACTCACAGGGATGAGACGCATACGAAGATATTGAAGATCGCCGGCCACGCGCTGCGCGCCAAAGGTCCGGACGGCGTCGCAGTGGCCGAAGTGATGAAGGAAGCTGGGCTTACGCATGGCGGCTTCTACGCCCACTTCAAATCCAAAAATGCGCTTCTCGCTGAAGCCATGCGCGGTGTGTTTGCTTTCTCAAGAGAGCGCTATCGCAAACTGACGGAGGGATTGCCGCCACATCACGCGCTGGCGACCTATATCGATTTCTATGTGTCGTCGAGCCATCGCGATCGCGTGGCGAACGGTTGCCCGATAACCGCGCTCAATTCCGATATTCCGCGTCAGTCGAAGCAACTCCGTTCGGCTTTCGATGATGGCGTAAAAACCCTGGTTGATGGATTGCGGACTCTTATCGAATCCGCCGGAATCGAGCCAGAAACCGATACGACAGCGCTTGCGGCCTCCGTTCTTTCCGCAATGGCGGGCGCCGTCGCGGTGTCGCGTGCCGTTTCCGACAAGCGCCTCTCCGACGAAATGTTGGAGACCGCACGCCGATCCATCAAGGAGCGTCTCGGCGTGGACGATGCTTCTCTTTCCGGAAAGTGGATGCAATGAGTGCGACAACCTTCGACACCGCGTTGGCCCGGCCTTCTATCGGCGAAAGGCTCAGCAACCTTCCCAAACGCGCGCTGGTCGTCGCCGGTGTCGCCGTAGCGGCAGGATTGATCGGCGCTGGCTGGATTGCGTGGCCGGCGTCTTCTGTATCGACGGACGACGCTTATGTGAAAGCGGACTCGACAATCATCGCGCCCAAAGTGCAGGGCCTTATTGCGCGGGTTTTCGTGCACGACAATCAGCATGTGAAATCCGGGCAGCCGCTGATTGCGATCGATCCAGAAGATTATCAGCAAGCAGCCGTATCCGCTGAAGCCGATGTGGCGTCAGCGCAGGCCGCATTGGATGAGCAAGCAGCGCAACAGAATCTTGCTGCGGCGAACGTGCGCGCAGCCGATGCCGACATACGCGCCGCCGAGGCGCAAGCGTCGCGCGCAGTCGCAGACGGCAATCGATTCTCCGCGCTGGGCGCAGCTGGCTATGTCTCCAGGAGCCAAGCCGACCAGATGCGTGCCACTGCCCTGAGCGCCGTCGCCGGTGCCGACAAAACTCGTGCGGCCTATGCCGCCAGTGTTCAACAACAAACCGTCACCGCGCGAACGCGTGAGCAACTTCTGGCGATCTTGGCGAAGTCAAAAGCAGCGCTGTCGCTCGCGCGGCAGAACTTGGGACACACGATCATCCGCGCGCCAGAAGCTGGTGTCATCGGCGACCGCCAAGCACAGCTCGGTGAATTCGTTTCCCCCGGCACGCAATTGATGACCATCGTGCCAATGAACACGATCTATGTGACAGCCAACTTCAAGGAAACGCAGACGTCGCACATGTTGATCGGCCAGCATGCGCACGTGCAGGTCGATGCACTGCCCGGCAAGACACTCGACGGCGAAGTGGAAAGTTTTGCGCCGGCATCGGGTAGCGAATTCTCGCTGCTGCCCTTCGAACCTGCGACCGGCAATTTCACCCGCATCGTGCAGCGCGTGCCGGTGCGCATCCGCGTTTATCCGGGACAGGATGGCGCCAACCGGCTCCGGCCCGGTCTATCGGCCGCAGTCACCATCGATTTCGACAAGAAGTAAGGCGACCGTCTACTTCGCCGCGTGCAGGCGCACCGGCATGTGCTCGTAGCCCTTGACGAACGATGACGGCACGCGCGTGACATCGCCTGTCACTTCGATGTTGTGGAAGCGCTTCAGGATCTCTTCCCAGATGATGTTGAGCTGAAGCTCGGCGAGGCGATTGCCGACGCAGCGGTGGATGCCGAAACCGAAAGAGAGATGCTGGCGGGCGCGCGGGCGCTCGATCCAGTAATCGTTGGGCCGGTCGATCACTTCTTCGTCGCGATTGCCCGAGACATACCACATAACGACCTTCTCGCCTTTTTTGATCGTCTTGCCGTTGAGCTCGACATCGCGCGTGGCGGTGCGGCGCATATGCGCGAGCGGCGTCTGCCAGCGAATCGTTTCCGACACCATGTTCGGAATGAGGGCGTGATTTTCGCGAAGCTTCGCGTATTGATCCGGGTTCTGGTTCAGCGCGAGAACCGAACCGGAGATCGTGTTGCGCGTCGTGTCGTTGCCGCCGACGATGAGCAAGATCAGATTTCCGAGATACTCCATCTGATCCATGTTGCGCGTCGACGGGCCATGCGCGAGCAGCGAGATCAGATCGTTCTTCGGCGGCGCGTTCACGCGCTCGTTCCACAGCGTCATGAAATAGTTCACGCATTCCATGAGCTGGCCGCGCTTGTGTTCCGGGCTGACGAAGAGCGGCGAGCTCGGTCCGGCGGTTGCCAGATCGGACCAATAGGTAAGCTTGCGGCGGTCTTCCCACGGGAAGTCGAACAGCGTCGCGAGCGTCATGGTGGTGAGCTCGATCGACACTTTGTCCACCCAGTCGAATTCTTCGCCGATGGGCAACGAATCCAGAATGCCCGCGGCGCGTTCGCGGATGATCGGCGAAAGATGTTCGAGGTTCATCGGCGAGACCGCGGGCGTCACCGTCTTGCGTTGCGCATCATGCTTGGGCGGGTCCATCGCGATAAACATCGGCAGACGGAAATCGTCGCGCGGATCGACGATAGTGATGGAAGGTTCGGATGAGAACGCAGCGTGGTTCGTGTCCACCGCCATGATGTCGTTGTATTTCGTGACGGACCAATACGGGCCGAACTCATGTTCGGCCTGGTAGTGAACCGGATCCTCTTTGCGCAGGCGTTCGAAATACGGCCACATCGTATCGGTGCGGAAAAGCTCCGGATCGGCGACGTTGATCTCGCTTAGCGGGATCGAATAGGCGCGTTCGCGCGCGGCCTTTTTCAGATCGTCATGGAGATCGCGTGGCGCAACATTCATGGCAGCCTCCCAGATTCCTGGCCGGATATTTTGCGGAGCATGTCATAAAGTTGACGGCTGCGCCACCTTTCAGGCGGGCGCGATTTCGTGCGTTTTTCCGCAGAATTCGCAGCGCGCGCGGATGATGCCGTCTGCATCCGCGAGGTTGCTGCGTTCCTCCGGCGTGTAGTTTTTCAGCACGGTTTGAATGCGGCCGGCGGAGCAATCGCAGCGGAACGTGAGCGGCTCGAACGGTAGCACGCGGATCTCGTCTTCGTGGAAGAGACGCCACAGAAGCTGTTCGGCTTTGAGCGATGTGTCGACGAGTTCGAAATCCCCGATGGTGCCGAGGAACATCTTGAGCCGCTCCCAATCGTCGTCCGCCTTCGCGGCTTCGGCCGTGCGCTGGAGCATGATGCCGCCGCTGCGCCACGCGACAGGTTTGCCAGGTTCGAACACCGGTGCCGCCGCAAGACGGATCGCGGTGGGCAATTGTTCGGATTGCGCGAAATAGGTTTGCGCCGACGCCGCGATGCCATCGGGCGATAGCTCGACGATGCCTTGATAGGTTTCGCCGCCGCGTTTCGGCTCGATGGTGATGCCGAGCGAACCTGTGCCCGCGAGATCGGAAAACTTCGGCGCGTTGCCGAGCGGCTTCGCCTTCTCCTCGTTGACGCGCGCATAGCCTCGCACGCCAGCCAACCTGCCCTCCTCCGCGCCATAATAATCGGCGGCGATGAGATCGAGCGGGCCATCGCTTTTCGTCTGCACCGTCAAGCGGCCGTCGAGCTTGAGCGCCGAGCCCAGAAGCGCGGACAGCGTGAGCGTTTCGGCGGCGACGCGCGCAGCGGCTTCGGGCAATTTGTGCGCGGTGAGCGCGGCGGCGGAAACATCCGAAAGACGCACGAGCCGTCCGCGCACGCCAAGCGGCGCGATATCGAACGGCAGAACGAAATCCGCCGCGGGCGCGGGTGTGTATTCGGTCGGAGTGGTCATGAAGAGGGGTATATGGGGTGTGCAGGGTCACATTCAATGTTACGAATCGCGCACGGAATCGCGCAAAGAATTGCGCCATGCAATCGCGAAAGGGGCTGAGCCATGTTCTGGATGTTGCTTGTCTATGTGGTCACGTCGGCCGGTTATCAGAGCCCACCGGCGATGTCGCCCAGCTTTCATGCGGCGACGTACCCGACCAAGGAAGATTGCGAGGCCGCGGCACACACGGTGATCCCGATTGCGACGCCGGACATGGACGACGTCAGCAAAGTGCGGTTGTTCATGGTGTGCGCGCCGGTCAATCCGCCGCCACCGCCGCCGGTGAAAGCTGCCGAGCAACCGGCGCCCGTGCAGCAGCCAGGCTTCCTGCTTTATCCGGCCGCGCCGCCGCCGCCCAAGCGCACCGGTCACAAGCACTGATGCGTGTCGCGCGCGCCATCATCGGGGTGACGATCGCGTTGGCGATGATCGCGTCGCCCGCGATGGCGAAACACGCCGCCGCGCAAAGTCACAAAGCCGCGCACCATACGGCATCAGCGAAAAAGATCGCGCTCACGCCCTATCAAGCAGAACAGGCGATGGGTCCGGCGCAGCTTGTCGAGCGCTGGAAGCTCTTCACCGATCAGGCGGCGCGGCGCATCGGCTTGCCTGCCGTGTGGATCAAGGCGGTGATGGTCGAGGAAAGCGGCGGGCGCACGATGTTGGCGGAGAACACGCCGATCGTTTCGTCAACGGGCGCGATGGGTTTGATGCAGCTGATGCCCGACACCTGGCGCGAGATGCGCCAGATCTACAATCTGGGCAACGATCCCAACGATCCGCACGACAACATCATGGCCGGCGCCGCTTACTTGCGCGCGCTCTATTGGGAATATGGCTATCCGGGAATGTTCGCCGCCTACAATGACGGGCCGCAGAACATCGAGGCGCATCGCCGGGCGAGCGAAATGCTGCCGCAAGAGACATCGAAATACATCGTCGACATCGCCGCGATCCTGCAGCGCGCCGCGGGCGCCAAAGGCGCGCCGCAATTCCTGCCGCCATCGCTCGCGACCGTGGAAGAACCCGTCAGCGAAACGCCCGCGCAATATCCGCGCGATAATGACGATGATTACGATGGGGATGAGTGAGGCTCGTTGAAGAACTCACAAAGTAATTATTCCACCCACTTTTGATCTGTACTCGGTGCGTCTATCATCTGTTCAATTTGAAGATCAATATTGCTGGACACTTTGATGGACACGAAACTAGTCGCAGAT
>DASZML010000208.1:0-6257 GCA_035551875.1 Rhizomicrobium sp. | reverse complement strand
CGCGATTGAAGCCGCACGGAAAGATGCGGATCATCGCAACAATTCGCGCTTTGCTTCGACACTGGTTTTGCTCGCGCAATGGTTCGAGAGTGTTTGCGATATCCTTCGCCCACTCGAAGACGCTTTCGCCGCGCGCGAAATTCACATCGGCGATGTTCTGCCCGTTCACATCGACACTGCGCAACGTCTTGCCGCAACCGACGCAGAAGATGGGGCGAGCATTCTCTGGCGCGGAGAAGCCGGCAACGCAGCGGCATCATTTGCAGCGGCGCTCGCCGATGCGGCCAATGGCATCCCGGCCATCGAAAACACGTCCTATGCGGTTTTGTTTCGCGCCCTCGCCGAGACGATTCCTGTGCGGCCGGTGTTCGGACAGCATCCGCGTCTGGCGATCCTGGGTCAGCTTGAAGCGCGCTTGCAAAGTTTCGACGTCACAATTCTAGGCGGTTTGAACGAAGGCACCTGGCCACGGGCCGCTTCGACCGATCCGTGGCTGTCGCGGCCGATGCGCCAGAAGCTCGGCCTCGAACAACCCGAACGCGCCATCGGTCTCTCCGCGCACGACTTCGCAGCACTCGCATCCGGATCGCGCGTCATCCTTACCCGCGCGCAAAAATCGGAAGGCTCACCAACGATCCCATCACGCTGGTTGCAGCGCCTGCAGCAACTCACAAATGGGCTCGGCCTCAGCGAGAAGCTCAAATCCGCCACGCATTATGACGATTGGGCGCGCGCGCTGAACGAACCGGCGGCGGCTGCGCAACGCATAAAGCCGCCGCGTCCCAAGCCGCCTATCTCACAACGGCCACGCAATCTCTCCGTCACCGAGATCGAAACCTGGCTGCGCGATCCCTACGCGATCTATGCAAAGCATATCCTGCGGCTGCGCCCGCTCGATCCACTCGACGCGGACATTGGCCCGCTTGAACGCGGAACGGCTGTGCACACGGCGCTGGAGAAATTTCTCGACGAGTATCGCGATCATCTTCCGCAGGACGCCTCACACCGGCTCATCGCCATTTCGCATGACGTATTTCGCGAAGCCGGGATTCCGCGCTCCACGCTCGCGATTTGGCAGCCGCGCTTCGACCGTGCGGCGCACTGGTTCACTGGCGCGGAACGAAAGCGGCGCAGCGGAATCAAGGACATTCATCTGGAAATCAAAGGTAGCCGCGAATTCGCAGCCCCCGAAGGCGCGTTCATCTTGCGATGCCGCGCGGACCGCATCGACATTCTGCAATCCGGCGGCGCCGCAATCATCGACTATAAAACCGGCAAGCCGCCGTCCGACAAGCAAGTGAAAACGCTTTCGCCGCAACTACCGCTCGAAGCATCTATTCTCGCAGCGGGCGGGTTTGAAGCGATCGGCAAAAGCGACGCGAGCGAACTCATCTACGTGCGCTTCTCCGGCGACGCCGATCCAGGCGAGTTGCGGCGCTTGAAAGATGTCGCTGCGCTCATTCAGGGCGCGGAAGAGGATCTCAGCGATCTCATCGCGCTATTCGACGACGAGAGCCATCCGTATCTCTCGCGCGTTCGCCCGTACCGCGCCGATCAGCCGGGCGACTACGATCATCTCGCGCGCGTGCGCGAATGGTCGCTCACCGGTTGGGAGAGCGAGCCGTGAGCGTGACCTACAGCACCAACTGGCAGGACGCCGCCAATCCGGAAAAATCGGCGTGGGTCTCCGCGAATGCCGGCGCGGGCAAAACGCATACGCTCGCCAATCGTGTGACGCGATTGCTGCTGGCGGACGCCACGCCATCGAAAATCCTCTGCATCACTTACACCAAAGCCGCAGCGGCGGAGATGCAGGGCCGCTTGTTCGAACAACTCGGCAAATGGTCGATGCTCGATGACGACAAATTGCGGAAAGAAATTGTCGATATCGGCGGCGATGCGCCAGATACAAAAGGTTTGAAGAAAGCGCGCCGTCTTTTCGCCAACGCGTTGGAAACGCCTGGCGGTCTCAAAATCCAAACGATTCACGCGTTCTGCGAACGGCTTCTGTCGCGCTTTCCGCTCGAAGCGGATATACCCCCGTCATTTCGCGTGCTGGACGATCAGACGGCACGCGATCTTATCGCCGATGCGCGCTCGCATATTCTGGACCGCGCCGGTGCCGGCGATCTCAAGCTTGCGCCTGCGGTGGCGCATCTGGTGACACACACCAGCGAGACACGGCTGCATCAGATTCTCGACGCCGCCACCAGCAGTGACCGGCGGAAGCTGGAAGCGTACTTCCAATCGCTCTCGCAGGGTGAAGACGCGCTGTTGCGTTCCGCTGAACACATGCATGGCGCGCAAACCGGCGAAACCTACGAAGGCGTCGCCGGTGATTTCTGCCACACCATCGCGAAAGAAGAAGCGTCGGTGCGCGAACTCATCGCTTGGCTATCCGGCGGCAAGAAAACAGATGGCGAGACTGGCCTCGGACTATCGCAAGCGTTTGCCATCGACGATCATGTTTCGCGCTTCGAGCTCTATCGCGAGACGTTGCTCACGCAGAAAGGCGAGCTCTACAAGAGTTACGCCACCAAAGCGCTGGCAGACGCGCGGCCTGATCTACTGGAAAAGCTCGTCGCATTGGCGAATCGCATGCACGAAGCGGCGGAGCGCTGCCGTGCGGCGAATGCCGCTGCCCTCGCCCATTCCGCCTTCACCGTCGCGCGCGCGATGCTCGAAGCTTACAAGCGCGAGAAGGACGTGCGCGGCGTTCTCGATTACGACGATCTGATCGAACGGACATTGGGCCTGCTCGGCTCGCGTCCGGCGGCGCAATGGGTGCTCTACAAACTCGATGACGGCCTCGATCACATCCTGATCGACGAGGCGCAGGACACCAGCCCCGATCAATGGGAGATCGTCCGCCGCCTCGCCGAAGAAATCATAGCCGGCGAAGGCAAAGCTCGCGAGCATCAACGCACGATTTTCGCAGTGGGTGACGAAAAGCAATCCATCTTCAGTTTTCAGGGCGCGGAGCCGGAAGAGTTCGAGAACAACCGGCTTTATTTCGCAAAACGCACCGGCGAACGCTTTGCTGATGTGCATCTGGAAACATCGCGCCGTTCGGTGCCGCAAATTCTGCAATTCGTCGATGCGGTGTTTGCAGAAGATGCGGCGCGCGCGGGGCTATCGCACAACACCATCGCGCACACGGCACATCGCGAGAACGATGGAGGCCGTGTCGAACTTTGGCCGACGCTGAAGCCTACCAAAGGACCAGAGCTCGACCTGTGGCGGTTGAAACCGGTCGATGTGGAATCCAAAACTAGTCCGGTCGCGCAGCTTGCTGACAAGATTGCGGCCCAGATCAGCGAATGGGTCACGCAGCGCCGTCGCCTTCCAGGCCGCAAGACGGCGATCCAGCCCGGCGACATTATGATCCTGATGCCGCGGCGCGAACCGTTCGCCAGCGAGATCATCCGCCGCCTCAAGGAGAAGGACATTCCCGTTGCCGGCGCGGATCGCATGAAACTCACCGATCAGATCGCGGTGATGGATTTGATCGCGCTCGGGCGCTTTGTGCTGCTGCCGGAAGACGATCTCAACCTCGCCGCGCTGTTGCGTTCGCCGTTGATCGATGTGAGCGAAGATGAACTGCGCGATTTGGCGCATCCGCGCGAAGACACGCTGTGGCGCGAACTTGTGGCGCGGCGTTCGGACAACGATTCGTTCACTCGCGCCCATGATTTTCTGACCGGGATGCTGTCGCGCGCCGATTTATCGCCGCCGTATGAGTTCTATATGCACGCGCTCGTCACGAAAGGCGCGCGACAGAAATTGCTCGCACGACTTGGGCCGGATGCGGCGGATGCGCTGGATGAGTTCGTCTCGCTCGCGCTTGCCTACGAGCAGCTGCACACGCCATCATTGGAAGGTTTTCTGCACTGGATTGAGCGCGGCGAAGCCGAAATCAAGCGCGACATGGAACGCGGCCGCAACGAAGTGCGCGTGATGACGGTACATGGATCGAAAGGTTTGGAATCCGATATCGTCATCTTGCCGGATACCACCACGCTTGCACAGGGCGCGGGGCGTCACGGCGAGTTTCTTTTTCCGAAGAACGGCCACGTTATCTTTCCGCTGAAGAAAGAGGACTCGCCCCGCGCGGTGCTGGCGGCGAAAGCGGAAGCGGATGAAGCGGCGCAACGCGAGCGGCGGCGGCTTCTCTATGTGGCGCTCACGCGCGCGAAGGACCGGCTGATCGTTTGCGGGTTCGAGAACACGAATGGCGTCGAAGACGGGTCGTGGTACGACCTCACGCGTCGGGCGGCGCAGAAGATCGGCATCGAAGTCGCGCGCGAGGATGAAACGCTGCTCGTGCTGGGCGACGCGGATACCGAGCCGTTTGACGGCGAAACCGCGAAACCGGCGAGACGAGACGCTCCGCGACCTTGGGTGCTGCAACCGGCGCGCACGGAAACCGTTCGCCCGCGCCTGCTACGCCCGTCCGATGCCGCCGGTCTGGAAGAACCGGCAACGCTCTCGCCGCTCGATGGCAAGAACGTCGAGCGCTTCCGGCGCGGTCTTCTGGTTCACACCTTGCTCGCGCGTCTGCCGGAGATTGCGCCGGAAAAACGCAAAGCGCTCGCAGTCAGATTCTTGCAAGCGAACGGGCACGACGAACCGGAAAAGCTCGCGGACGAAACGCTCCGTGTACTGATCGATCCGCAGTTCGCAGCCTGTTTCGCGGAAAGCTCCCGCGCGGAAGTTGCCATCGTTGCGGATCTGCCTGAGATCGGCGACGGCGCGCGGCTGAACGGCCGGATCGACCGGCTGGCGATCATGGACACAGAAGTCCTCGCCATCGATTTCAAAACCAACCGCCCGCCGCCGGCGCGCGCGGAAAATGTTTCCACACTTTATCTTGCGCAGATGGCGCTTTACCGCGCCGCACTCGCCAAGGTTTTTCCGGGTAAACGAATCGCAATGGCACTCGTCTGGACCGAAGGCCCGCATCTCATGCCGCTTCCCGACGCGCTGCTGGACGCGGAAATCGCCAAGATCACAGCACGTTTGGCGGCTGCTTGATTCTATGGCGCGCATACCCACATATTGAACGACCAAAGCCACTTCCAACCAAGGTTAGTACATGTCCGCTCCGATGAAAGTTTCCGACGCTTCGTTCCAAAACGATGTGCTCAATTCCAAGAAACCCGTCGTGGTCGATTTCTGGGCAGAGTGGTGTGGACCGTGCCGCATGATCGCGCCGGCGCTCGATGAGCTGGCGAACGAACTCGGCGAGAAAGTGACCGTCGTGAAAGTGAACATCGACGAGAACCCCGGCATCCCGCAGAAATACGGCGTGCGCGGCGTGCCGACCTTGATGATCTTCAATCAGGGCCAGGTCGCGGCGACAAAAGTCGGCGCGCTGCCGAAGTCCAAGATCAAGGAATGGATCGAAGGCTCGATCTAAGTTACGGATGAATTTGCTAGATCGCGTCGCCTTCACCGGCGGCGCGATTTGCTTTTTGGGCCATGCGGTACGGCTGCGCGAGCCCGCGAAATTCGATATGCCCTTAAACTAGTGGCGTCGGGGTTAAGCTCGCACGGACAAGTCCCGGAGGATTCGATGAAACGTCTCGCCGCAACCGCAGCGATTTTGCTCTTGAGCACGGCAGCTCACGCCGGCCAGACCATCGCGGCCGGCCCGTTCACAGGCGTGAGCGGCACCGACGGAGCGCGTATCATGATCCGTCACGGCGCCGCGCAGCACGTCGAGCTTGTGAAAGGCAGCACACAGTTCACGCGTGTCGAAGTGAAAGACGGCACGTTGCATGTCGATACCTGCGGTAACGCCTCCTGGAGTTGCCCGCATCACTACGAACTCGAAGTCGATATCGTGATGCCGGATCTGCGCAGCGTCGAAGCGTCCGATGGTTCCTCCATCGAAGCGACAGGCAACTTCCCTGCACAGGGCGCGCTGAACGTGCAGGCAACGGATGGTGGCAGCACCGACACGCGCGCGATCGCGACGCAGCACGTCAACGCCAAGGCCGACGACGGCGGCAATGCTCGCGTCCGCGCTGTGCAATCGCTGGATGCAAAAGCCGACGATGGCGGCAACATCGAGTATTGGGGCCGTCCGCGCGTGAATATTTCCGCGACCGATGGCGGCAATGTCAGCAGTGGCGATTGATCAGGAGAAAAATATGAAGCGCGTTCTTATCTTTTCCGCATTGGCTTCGGTACTTGCGGCGTCGGCCGCTTATGCCGATCAGGTCGTTCCCGTCGGGCACTTTCACAGTGTCAGC
>DASZML010000207.1:0-2433 GCA_035551875.1 Rhizomicrobium sp. | reverse complement strand
GGCGCGACGAGATATTCGCTCACGCCACGGCGCATCAATTCGCGATAGAGCTCCACGTCGTTGACGCGGCCGATGACGAGAACCTTTGTCGCCGGATCGCAGACATCCGCGAGACGATCGATTTCTTCTACGGCCGTCTTGCCCTGCAGGCGCGTTTCGACGATGAGAAGATTCGGTGTTGCGTTTGCCGAATGATGATCCACCGCTGCCTGGATTCCGCCCAGTTCAACGGTGACATGCGCTTTGGCGAGACGCCGATCCGACGCCGCGCGTTGTAAAGCCGCACCGGTATCGGGAAATTCGCAAAACGCCTGGATCGAGATGCGCGGAACGGGGCGCTCGTGCGGAGCCGCGCCGAATTCTTCCTCGATGCCGCTTTCCAATCCGCCTGGCACTGACTTCGCCATATTCTTCTCCGATATTCCGATATCCAACGATTAGTGACCGACGTCGGTCTCAGACCCGGACTGTTCGTTGGGTTGGTCTGTCTTGTGTTTCTCGGCTTGGGTGATTTCACCCTTCTGATAGTGGCCTTGAACAGTGTTACGGCGAACGGCGTCAGCCGGTCCAAGGGCACGCGGCTGCAGCAAATCTTCTGGATTGTCGATTTCCGCGGCGATGTTGTGCTGCACAGAACAACCGAAATTCGCCATGGGAAGATTGGACAACGTGTCCCCCGCATTTTCGGACCAATCGCCGCAATCGTCAGTTTTCGCCGTATAAGCGATGTAGCCGAGCTCAACACGTCCCGTGACGCCCTGATGTGTACCGACCATGATGCGTGCGCGCGGGATGCCGGCTTGTGCCAAACGTTCGCCGAAATATTGAATGGCTTCGGAAGAACCCGGGCCGTCTGAAACAGACACATTCATCGCGCCCGTGCCGCCGCCGGCCAGATAGCCTTGCACGAATTGATCGAAGCGCATGGAATCTTCGGGCATCAGACCGGCATCGCCCGGCGCGAACGAGACTGTCAGCGATTTGGTCGCGGGCTCGACCGTGATCGGATGGTTGTATGCGCCATCGGCATGAAGGGCGGTGCCATCATTCATCTCGGTGCAGCTGCCTGCGATCAGAACCGCGAGTATTGCGGCAATCCGTGCTGTGTTGGACATCATGAAAATCTCCTATTGCACGATGAAGCCGACCTTCGGGTCGCCGGCATTTTTCAGTCCATGCTCGTCTTTTGGGTAAACCGTATTCAGATGGCCGTATGCGATGGTTTCGGCGTCGGCCGGGGGAATGAATCCATCCGTGGGAGCCACGAAATCCTTTTCTGTTCCCGGCTTCACGAGATAGGCGCTGACGAGAACCACAAGCTCGGTTTCATCGTTCTGAAAATCTCGGCTGCGGAACAGCGCGCCGAGTACTGGCATGTCGCCAAGACCCGGAAATTGATCGAGCTGCTGCTTCGTCGTGTGCGACATGAGGCCAGCGATAGCGAAACTACCGCCAGACGGCAGCTCAACGGTTGTCTCGGCGCGGCGAACAGCCAAAGCTGGAAGAACGATCGAGGCTGTCGTCGTCGCAGTATCACCGGTCCCGCTAACGCCGCCCGCCTGCGTATACGCGCCCGTGTTGGTGAGCTCGCTGACTTCGGTTGAGATCTGCACTGAGATATTGTTTGGACTCATCACGACAGGCGTGAAGGACAGACCGACACCAAACTGCTTGAACTGCACGGTGACGTTGCCGAACTGATCGCGGCTAACCGGCACGGGGAATTCGCCGCCAGCGAGAAACTTCGCCGTCTCGCCGGAAACCGCGACCATGTTCGGCTCTGCGAGAATATGGACGAGGCCATTTTGCTCGAGTGCGTTCAGAAGGCCCTGCGTGTTATTCGGCGACGGATTCAGCAAGTTGCTTCCGGTCTGGCCGATCCCAATACCTGATGCGGACGACAGTGCCGCGCCAACGAGGCTGTAGGGATTTGCAGTTTGCGCGAAAATCGGAACACCGTCGACTTTAAAGCCGGTAGCCAGATTGACTCCGAACTGTTTGGCGACAGAGCGCTCCATTTCGGCAATGCGCACTTTCAGCATGACCTGCTGTGTCGAGTTGATCTTCAGCAGATTGGCGACTTTGAGCGGATCGCCGGCAAAGCGTGCTGCAAGATCCTGCGCACGCGATGAGTCACCGGCATTTTCGACGGTGCCTGTGAGGACCACGTTGTCATTCAGCGCTGCCACGCGAATACTGGAATTCGGCATATCGGCATGAAGCATCGTGCCGAGATCGGTGACATCGCGCTCGACGCGGATATCGATCGACAAGATCTGATGGCCGGCAGCGTCGAAGAAAAATGCATTCGTCTGGCCGGTTTTCTGCGCAAGCAAGAAGATGCGGCGCGGCGTGCGTACGACGGCGTCGACCACTGCAGGATTGGAGACGAGGACATCGCGCGCATCGGTATCGAGCTGCACGAGCGCGGCC
>DASZML010000206.1:0-7902 GCA_035551875.1 Rhizomicrobium sp. | reverse complement strand
ACAAGCGGCGCTTAGGGGGAAAGATGCTCAATTCAGCGATGGGGAGCCGGACATGCAGCGTTCGATGATCAGCCTCATCGCGGGCGGAATCCTCGCGATCGCCGCGATTGTTTTGCTGAATTTCTACTTCCGGAACATGGGCTCATCCGCGCCTGCAGCAACGGTATCTCTGACGCCTGTTGTTGTCGCCGCAGCGGATCTACCGGTCGGCACGCAAGTCGAACAATCGTCGCTGAAGATCGTATCGTGGCCTGCCGAGTCCGTGCCGCCAGGTGCATTTCACTCCGTTGCCGAAATATTGCGCAGCGCACCAAGCTCGCAAGATCGCGTAACGCTGACGGACATTCAGCCGAATGAGCCAGTCGTTCGCGGCAAGATATCCGGCTTTGGTGAAAAGGCGACGCTGTCGCGCGAGTTACCGCCGGGAATGCGGGCGCTTGCAATTCGCGTCGATGACGTGAGCGGTGTGGCGGGTTTCATGCTGCCAGGCGATCGCGTGGACATCATGCTGACGCGCCACGTCACGGTTGGCAACACCGACACCATCGTGTCGGACATTCTCCTGCAAAATATAACCATTCTGGGTGTCGATCAGTTGAGCGACCAGAAGCACGACCAACCGATGGTCGGCCGCACCGCCACTGTCGAAGTATCGCCCGAACAAGCGCAGAAGCTCGTTCTCGCGCAAGTCGCGGGCACGTTGAGCCTGGCGTTGCGAAATGTCTCGAACACCGAACAGGTTCCGACAGGCCAGGTCACGACCCGTGATCTCGGTACCGGCCAGGCGCCGCGCGTTGTACCGACGGTTCGGCACAATTCCGTCAAAGTGATCTACGGCGATGGCTCGTCATCAGTGATGACGGTGCATTGAGAGCTTGGGGGCAGGGGTGAACAAGGGCAAAATCCAAAGGTTCGGGAAAGCAGGTGCGCTGATCGGTTTGTTGGCGCTCATGTGTTTATCCTCGCCCGTCGACGCTGCTGCGAAGAAACACAAGCATGTACGGAAGGTAGATACAGCGACGCGCGTTTTGCTCGCGCGGCAGGACATTATCAACGTTAAAAACTCTTCGCCATCGTTGATCGAAGTGCCCCTCAACAAGTCGCAGCTCATTCATATCGATCGCCCGTTCCGCCAGATCGCCGTCGGCAGCAAGGACATCGCCGACGTAATTCCCCTCTCACAGAACATGATCTACGTTCTGGGCAAGAAACTCGGCACGACCAATTTGACCGTCGAAGACGGAAACGGACACATCCAGGACGTTCTGGATGTCTCGGTATCCTACGACATTCCTGGATTGAGGGCACAGTTGGCGGGACTGATCCCATCCAACCGAGTCGTAATACATCCGGCGAACGGAGCGCTTGTCCTGACAGGCAATGTGGACAGCACCGAACAGTTGCGTGAGATTCTGGCTATCGCGGATCGCTTTGCGCCCGGCCAAGTCACCAACCTGCTGTCCGTAGGCGGTTCCCAACAGGTCCTTCTGGAAGTCAAATTCGACGAGGTGCAGCGCTCGGCGGAAAAGCAGCTTGGCGTGAATTCAAATTGGACGCTTGCCGTTAACAGCGGAACGATTGCCACCGCGACCGGTCTGGGTGCCTCGACATCTGCATTCGGAACAGCAACAGGCACGTTTGCGGCAGGCAATTATTCGTTGAGCGCATCGCTCGAAGCGCTTGAGAAGAAAGGAATGGTTCGCGAGCTCGCCGAGCCGAACCTTGTTGCGCTTTCCGGCGATACCGCGAGCTTCCTGGCGGGCGGTGAGATTCCGATCCCCGTTGTACAATCGATAACGGGCAACACTGGCGCCGCCACCATTGAGTTCAAGCAATTCGGCGTCGGCCTCTCCTTCACTCCAACGGTGCTGAGCCGCGAACTCGTCGATCTCGTCATTAACTCCGAGGTGAGTGCGCTCGATCCAACCGTCTCGGTGGAGGCGAATGGTATCTCGGTGCCAGGCCTGAAGGTTCGGCGTGCGAAAACCACGGTCGAGCTCAAGGATGGCGAAAGCTTCGCGGTCGCCGGACTCTTACAAGATAACTTCACCAACGGCATCAATCAGGTTCCGTGGTTGGGTAATGTACCCGTACTTGGTGCGCTGTTCCGCTCGACCGATTTCCAGCACAATCAGACCGAGCTTGTCGTGTTCATCACCGTGCACCTGGTGCAACCTGGTCCCGGCGCAAGCGTCAAGGGGCCAAGCGATGTTACCGCCCCCTCGGATCAGCTCGATCTGTTCGTGAATGGCAATACCGAAAAAGATGTGCCTTTGCCGACGCAATTCCCCGATGTGACGGTGCCCGATCCCAGTTCAGCGTCGAACGCGCCTTCCACGGCGCCGGTGTCGGTTGGCCCCATTGCGCCACCGAGTGCTGCGTCGGCTGCAGCGACTACGCCCGCGCCCACCGATAAAGGAGTTTACTGATGCGCCCCGTTGCATTTGCGACATTGGCTCTGTGTGCGTTTGTGCTGAGCGCTTGCGAAACCCCAAACGACTTTGGCGCCGCGGTGCAATCGAACATCGCCGCGCAGACCGTCAATCCCAATGCTCCGATGTCCAAGCCGCCCCAGCGGATGAACGGCGAACGCGCGGCTTTGGGACAAAAGCGTTACACCACGGATACCGTCAAGCAGCCGGAAAACATGGAGACGTCCGATGTCGGCGGCAGCGGCGGCAATAGCGGCAGTGGCAGCGGCTCGTCTTCTTCCACAAGTGGCGGCACATCACCGTAGGTCATGAAAATCGAGCCCACCCTCAGCTGGAAAGAAAACGCGCCCGCGTCGCGCACACCGAGCGCGAACGTTCTGGCGTTCGTCAATTCCGAAGAGGGCCGGACCGAGTTGCTGGCAAGCTTGGCGGCGCTCGAGAATATCGCGGTGCAAGCACACATCCGCGGTTCGGGTGACGATCTGGCGCTTCTCCAAGAGGATCGCCGTCCCAATCTCATTCTGGCGGACATCGATACGACCGTTCAGGAGGATCTGGATTTTCTGAAGCGGCTCAAGGCTGCGTCTCCCGGGCTGCCTATCATCGTTGTCACTGAGCGGTCTTCTGATACCGCCGGCGTGAAAGCGTTCCGCGCCGGCGCAGACGATGTCTTGTTCAAGCCCCTCGACATCCAGGAAACCAAGGATATTTTTCTGCGTTTTGCGCGCGATTGGCGGTTGCTCTCTGGAGCGGATGCAAAATTGGGCGGCGCGATTGCATTCATGCATGTGACGGGAGGCGCCGGCGCCACCACGCTTGCGATCAATACGGCAAGCCTTCTGGCGGAACATGCCAAAGACGGCGAGACGTGCCTTATCGATTTCGACATTCAATACGGCAATGTCGCGAGTTTGTTGGATTTGCAAAACCTGTCGCCAATCGCAGAACTAATCGACGATCCCGGGCGCCTCGACCGCGAGATGCTTGAAAACATGGTCGTGCTGCATACAAACGGCGTGAAGGTGCTTACGGCGCCGAAACACCCTTTTCCACTCAACGCTTACAGCTCGGAGACGGTTGGGAAAATTCTCGACATCGCGAAGAAGCGTTTCGCGCATGTCGTCATCGATCTGCCAGTGGCGCTGACCAGTTGGACGGATATCGTTCTGAAGGAAGCCGAACTTGTTTATCTTGTCTGCAATCCGAACGTCGCTTCGGTCCACCGGTTGGCGCAGTTCATGTGGCTGTTGGAGCAGGAAGAACTCAACCAGTTGCCGATCCGTATCGTTCTCAATCGCAACAACTTCGTTGCACGGAGCGGCGATATCAGCGTCGGGCAATTCGAAGGCGCTGTCGGTCGCAGCGTGAGCCATGTCATTCCGAACGATTACGCCTTGGTATCGCAATCGCACAGCGAGGGCCGTCCGGCGATAAATCTCAAGCCAAATTCGAAATTCGCGGAAAGCGTCGCGTCGCTTGTGGAGCAGGATCTGCACATCCAAACCGGCGTTCGCAAAGGTTTGTTCCAGCGCGTGCTCGGCAGGACCTAAGCCATGTTTCAGAAATCCGCCCCCGAACGCACCGCGCGCCCGTCACAGATCGTAAAGCCCGAAGAGCGCGCGATGACTGAGCCCTCCGAGGCTCCGGCGCGCACATCCGGCAAGAACACCGATCTCAAGGTGTATCTGCACGAAAAGCTTCTGAGCATTCTCAATCTCAGCGTGCTCGACAAGATCACACGCGAGGAACTCTCACGCGAGCTTTCGCCGAAGATCAGAGAGCTACTCAATGCCGAAGGCGTCGCGCTGAATACCGGCGAATACGCCACGTTGCTCACCGAAATATTGGACGAGGTTCTTGGACTTGGTCCATTGGAGCCGTTCCTGAAAGATCCGACGGTTTCCGATATTCTCGTCAACACGCACAAGCATATCTTCGTGGAACGTTACGGCCGTCTTGAAGCGACGCCGGCGCATTTCAAAGACGATCGCCATCTTATGCGCATCATCCAGAAAATTGTCACGGCCGTGGGCCGTCGCGTGGATGAGTCGCAGCCTTGGGTGGATGCGCGCCTTCCCGATGGAAGCCGTGTGAACGCGTTGGTGCCACCGTGCGCCGTCGATGGACCGCTGTTGTCCATCCGCAAATTCGCGAAGGTTCCCTATACCATCAATCGCCTGATCGAAATGGGCACGATCGACAAGCGGATGACGCTCTTGTTCGAAATGATCGTGCGCGCGCGCGTCAATGTTTTGATCGCAGGCGGTACGGGTTCAGGCAAGACGACGCTGCTGAACGCGCTCTCGAGCTTTATCAGCAACAAAGAACGCATCATCACAATTGAAGACACAGCCGAGCTTCAGCTGCAGCAGGTGCATATCGCGCGCATGGAAACGCGGCCTTCGAACACCGAGAACGTGGGCGAAGTCACCCAGCGCGATCTGGTTAAGAACGCTCTGCGTATGCGCCCGGATCGCATCGTCGTCGGCGAAATTCGCGGCACCGAAGTGCTCGACATGTTGCAGGCGATGAACACGGGCCATGACGGCTCTATGACGACGGTTCATGCCAACTCGCCGCGCGACGCGCTTACGCGTCTGGAACACATGGTTGGCATGACGGGCATCGAAATTCCGCTGCGCTCGTTGCGCGGGCAGATCGCATCGGCGATTCATATGATCATCCACGTTCAGCGCCTCAGTGATGGCGCCCGTAAAGTCATGAGCGTGCAGGAAGTCATCGGTCTTGAGACCGATACGATAACGTTGCAGGAAATCTTCCGTTTCGAGCGTGCAGGCATGGACGCCGATGGCCGCGTACTTGGAACGCACCGCGCGACGGGTATTCGCCCGCGATTAATACAACGTGCGGAAGAGATGGGCCTGCAGATCCCGCCAGACTTTTTAACGCTGGGCTGATCCATGCTGGCGATTATCGGATATCTGGTGGTCGGCATCGGCGTTTTCCTGGTCACCGATGCGGCTTTTGTATTCTGGCGCAATGTGAGTGGTACGGGCGACGCAGCTATCCGTCGCCGCCTTGCGCGCGATGTCGTGAGACCGGGCATGACGCCGTCCCGCTACGATCTTTGGCGCGGCGATCCCTCGCAAACACCTTCCTCTCTGAAGGATGTTTTTGTCGTCAAACAATTATCCCAGCTGATCTATCAGTCGGGCGTCGAGTTGCCGCTGTCGCGGGCATTTCTGTACATGGGCATTGCCGGTTTTCTGTTTCTGGTCCTGTCGGCGTTTCTCGTGCCGCTTCGATATCTGCTGTTGTCTTTTGCTGCATCGATTCCGCTGGGAATAGCGGTCGTCGTTCTGTCGCTGGTGTTTTTGCGAAGCAGCCGGCTGAGCAAATTCGAAGCGCAGTTGCCCGACGCGCTCGACTTGATGGTGCGCAGCCTGAAAATCGGCCACCCACTGACAAGCGCTATCGCGATGATCGCCAAGGAAATGGGCGCTCCTATCGGCAGCGAATTCAAAACTGCCTATGACGAAATCACCTATGGCAGCGACGTGCCGACGGCGTTCCGCGGGATGCTCGATCGCGTATCTTCGATCGATCTCAAATACATTTCTATGGCCGTGCAGATTCAACAGGAATCGGGCGGCAATCTCATCGAGTCCCTGGCGAAACTGTCCACGTTGATCCGCGATCGCTTCCGCATGTTCCGCAAAGTAAAGGCGATCACCGCCGAAGGCCGTTTCAGCGCCTGGCTGCTGTCCTTCTTTCCCTTGGGGATCGCGTTTGTGTTGCAGCTGATCCGCCCGGACTATTACACGCAAGTTTCTGATTATGTGTACTTTCCGTACCTCGTGATCTTGGTTTGCATCCTGCTCGTGGTGAACTTGATCGCCATGCGTATTCTCACAACCATAAAGGTCTGACGTGGACGCACTGTTTTCGAACCCCAACATTCTCTACATCGGCGTTGGACTCTTGTTGTTGTCGCTCGCGCTTGTGCTGGTTGGTGCGGGCACCGTGCTGCGGTCCAGACGGACCATCGCGCGCCGGTTGGATGTATCGTCCAATGCATCGGCTGGGCCAGCACTCAACATTTCAAGCACCGCGATAACGCTCGAAGACGGCCTGCTGCAGCGTTTCGAAAAGTTCGTGACGCCGAAAGACGCGACACAGCTCGCGGGCATCCGTTTGCGCCTGGTTCGCGCGGGCTATCGCAAGCCGTCCGCAGTGCGCGTGTATTTCGCTTCGCGCGCCATATTGAGCATCGTATTGCTCGGACTGGCCATCGTCGTCACGCCGCTGATCGCAGGGCAGTTGCCGGTTCCGGGCATTATGCTGGCGGTACTTCTACCGGCGCTGCTGGGCTTTTTCTTGCCGACCTTCTGGGTGGAACGGCAGATCGAACGCCGTCGCGAAGCCGCAGAACTCGCGTTCCCCGATGCGCTCGACATGATCCTTGTCTGTATCGAGGCTGGTAACGGCATCGATCAGGCCTTCCGGCGTGTTGCGCGCGAAATGTCGGGCACGCAAAGCGTTCTCAGCGAGGAATTCGGCATCATCATCGATGAATTGTGGGCCGGCAAAGACAGAGCCCAGGTGTTCGAGGACTTCACCGAGCGCGTGAACGTGCCGGACATCAATGCTTTCGCGACGGTGCTCAAGCAATCCGACGAGTTCGGCGTCAGCATTGCCGAGACGCTCCGTGTCTATGCCGCCGAAATGCGCCACAAGCGCGTCATGCGCGCAGAAGAAAAAGCCAATCTGATGCCGGTGAAGCTCGCGATGGGCAGCATCGCCTTCACTGTCCCGCCCACGATGATTGTGATGGCGGGCCCGTCGCTGATCATGATGCTGCGGTCCTTCGCGGCGCACTGATGGCAATATTCGCGACCGCCTTGTTTTTTGCGTTGCTGGCTGCTGCGGCCGCGTTCGATTTCCTGACCTTCAAAATTCCGAACTACCTCGTTGTCGCGATCGCGGTCCTTTTCGTTCTGTTTGCGCTGCTGAGCCGTTCTCCCGATTGGTTCGAGCATATAGGTGCGGCGGCGCTATGCCTCGTCGCGGGGATCGCGCTCTACTTCGCGGGCGGTGTCGGCGCGGGTGATGTGAAACTGTTTGCGTCAGTGGCTTTGTGGATAGGTTTTTTCCGGCTACTGATGCTGCTTCTCTTCACGAGCCTTGCCGGTGTCGTCATCTTGCTATTGATCCTCGCCGCGCGCGCACTGGCGAAACGATCGGGCACCGATGGTCTATCGCGCTCCTGGCCGGTCGTGTTGACCCAGTCCACCGCCGGAGTGCCATACGGCGTTGCTATCGCGATCGGCGCAATTGGTACGGTCATCTTCGGGCACAGCGAGCTTCTGCGGTTTGGCTACTAGTAGCAGCGCTGCAGAGTACTCGACGGTTCTAAAACTCTTTCTCGTCCCAGCCGTGATAGCGGCACACGATCTTGGCGAGACGGCCGAAGTCGGCGTTGTGCTCGGCGTTCGGCGTATCTGTGCGC
>DASZML010000205.1:0-3702 GCA_035551875.1 Rhizomicrobium sp. | reverse complement strand
AACTGATCGACCGCACGCCGGGCGACGGTCTCGTCATGGGCCTTGGCCGCGTCAACGGCGACAAATTCGCGGACGAGAAATCGCGAATCGTCGCGATGTCTTACGATTACACCGTGCTCGCGGGTACGCAGGGTCTGCGCAACCATCAGAAGAAAGACCGCATGATGCACATCGCCGAGCAATGGCGATTGCCGGTGGTGTTCTTCACCGAAGGTGGCGGCGGGCGGCCCGGCGATACCGACGCGATGAGCGCGGGCGGGCTGAATGTCACGACGTTCATGCAGTTCGCGAAGCTGTCCGGACTTGTGCCGCTGGTCGGCATCAACTCCGGTTATTGTTTCGCGGGCAACGCGGCGCTGCTCGGTTGCTGCGATGTCATCATCGCGACGAAGAACTCGTCCATCGGCATGGGTGGCCCGGCGATGATCGAAGGCGGCGGCCTTGGCGTGTTCAAGCCGCAGGATGTCGGGCCTGTCTCGGTGCAGGCGCCCAACGGCGTCATCGACGTGGTGGTGGAAGACGAAGAAGAAGGCGTCGCCGTCGCAAAAATGTATCTTTCCTACTTTCAGGGCGCGCTGCCCGATTGGCAATGCGCCGATCAGCGCCTGCTGCGTCGCGCGATTCCTGAAAACCGTCTACGCGTCTATGAGATCCGCGATGTGATCGAAACGATGTGCGACACCGGCTCGGTGCTGGAACTGCGCAAGCAATTCGGCGTGGGCATGATCACCGCGTTCGCGCGTGTCGAAGGCCGGCCCATCGGCATCGTCGCCAACAATCCGAAACATCTGGGCGGGGCGATCGACCGCGATGGGTCGGACAAAGCCGCGCGCTTCATGCAGTTGTGCGAAGCGTTCGATATTCCGGTGCTGATGCTGTGCGACACGCCCGGCAACATGGTGGGGCCGGAAGCGGAGAAGACAGCGCTGGTGCGCCACAACTCGCGGCTGTTCGTCATCGGCGCGAATATGAGCGTGCCCGTGTTCACGGTGATCTTGCGCAAAGGTTACGGCCTCGGCGCGCAAGGCATGGCGGGCGCAAGTTTCCTCGCGCCGTTCTTCTGCATCTCGTGGCCGACGGGCGAATTCGGCGGCATGGGATTGGAAGGCGCAGTGAAGCTCGGTTATCGCAACGAGCTTGCCGCCATCGCCGATCCCGCCGAGCGCAAAGCGAAGTATGATGAGATGGTCGCGCGCATGTATGAGCGCGGCAAAGCGCTCTCGGCGGCGACGCTGTTCGAGTTCGACGAAGTGATCGATCCGGCAGAAACACGGGCGTGGATCACGGCCGGACTTCGCTCCGTCCCGCCCGCGCCCCCGCGCACCGGCAAGAAACTGCGCTGGATCGATACGTGGTGACCCGGGGAGCGGGAGGGGGCTAATCCAATTCCTTGGAACAATACGATGACGCGAAACCGCGCGAACCACAAAATCTAGCGGCATCCGCAATTTCGAAGGTGGCAAAACTCAACTTCAATTCGCTCAGAGTTCAAAAGGTAATGCCGAATACGGCGTCCCGGAGAGTCCACCATCGACCGGCAGCACCGTCGCGGTGATGTAGCTCGACGCCTTGGAGCAATAGAAGATCGCCGCGCCGATCATGTCGTCATCCCGACCGATGCGGCCGAGCGGCACGCTGGCTTCGATGGATTTGCGAGACGCGGCCAACACCGGCGCGAGCATCTTGGTCTCGAACGGTCCCGGCGCGATGGCGTTCACATTGATGTGGTCCTTGGCCAGATGCTTGGCGAGGTTGCGCGTGAGGTGATGCACCGCCGCCTTGCTTGCGGAATATGCGTAGGTTTCGAGGCTCGGCGCGAGAATGCCGTCGATGGAGCCGATGTTCACGATGCGCGCCGGATCGGCTTTCGTCGCGGCGGCGCGCAGCAGTGGCAGCAACGCCTGTGTCAGGAGAAACACAGCCTTGAGGTTGACGTTCATCAACTTGTCCCATCCGGCTTCGGAATAGTTGTCGATGGGTTCGGCCCACGCCGCGCCGGCATTGTTGATGAGGAAGTCGAGTTTCTTCTCGCGCGATTTTATGTCGTCCGCGAGCTTCTTCACCTCCGGGGTGGTGCCCAGATCGTGCGGCAGCGCGATGCAGGTGCCGATCTTGGACAGCTCTTCCGCCGCTTCGGCGCAAGCCTTCGCGTTACGCGAGGAGATATAGACTTTCACGCCAGATTCGACGAAGCCGCGCGCGATCATAAGGCCGATGCCGCGGGAACCACCGGTAACAAGCGCGGTCTTGCCGGAAATATCGAACAGTTTGGAGATAGGCATAGTGTTTTCCTTTAATGCGGATCGGATGCGCGGTGTCCCGGCGCGTAATCTTCTTCGATGTGAGTTTTGAGCTGATCCATCGTGAACAGCACCGGCTTCGTTTTCATGGCGACGAAAAGCGGCAGCTGATCGTCATAATGTTTCGATTTTGTATCAAGCGTCGCGGAGCCGAATTGATGGATGCTCTGCGATGAAAGCTTGCCATCTTTGTCCCATGTCACAAACATGATGAAAGTGTCGCCATCGACCGCGGTCAGCGTGCCATCATTCTGCGGCAGGCCATAGACGGCGCGATAGACATCCGGGCCCCCGTCGATCGGCAGATCGTAATGCCCGCGGCGGAAGCGGTTGACCTGGCCCCATTCCGGATCGAGCCGCCCGAAATGGGTTTTGAGAACGTCCATCGCTTCGCGCAGCGCGGGCAGTGGCTCTTCCTTGCGCGGGCCACCCTCCTCTTCCGGCGCGACGCGCACGCCCATCAGGATCGCCAGCGCCGTGCCGCGATTGTGAATGTCGGTCTTGCGATTCCAATGCGCGAGAATTGACTGCGCCTGTTTCAGATCGGTGTCACTTCCGACATTGACCGCTTCGATTTCACCAATCTCTTTCGCGAGATCGGAACGCGCGCTGTAGGAAAGATCGAATTTGTATTTGCGGAACGAGTCGGCGGTGATTGCGGTATCCGCGCCGAACGTCTCTTCCGCGCGATAGGCACGGTTGGTCATATTGGTTTGGATACCCATCCATGCGGGAAAATCGGACGGCTTGAGGTCGTCTTCCGGCGCCGTCGCCTGGAACGGCGTGTTGTTGGAATTGAAGACGAAATCGGATTTCGGATTCCAGAGCTGCGGAACGTGATCGAATGGCACGTAGGAATGCCAGATTAGATCGGAACGATCGCCCGGCAGGATGTCCCTCCAGTCGACACCCGGCTTTCGCATCGGGAATTGGCCGTTGTAGACATAGCCGATATTCCCCTTTTCGTCGGCATAGACGTAGTTGATCGATGGCAGCGCTTGCAGCTTCATCGCCGCCAGCCACTCGCTCTGATTGCGCGCCTTATCGATGCGATAATATTGCTCGGCTTGGCGATACTCGCCCATGCCGGCATAGCGGATCGCGAACGTGCCGTGATCGGTTTTCAGTACCGGCCCGTGCGCGGAGAACAGCACATCGCGATGCACGGTCCAGATCAGCGGACCGAACAATTTTACGCGAATGGCGGCGTCCTGTTTTTCGAAATCACGCCATTTGCCGTCGAGCCGATATTGGTTCTCGTTGGCGGGATTGATGGTGAGGCGATAGACATCGGCGAGATCGGGTGAATTGACGGTGTTCGCCCAGCCAAGATGTTCGTTATGTCCGTGCAGCATGAACGGAGAGCCCGGAAAGAACCCACCAGCGACATGCCAGCCTTCGT